>CAYOOQ010000028.1:0-6355 GCA_964405675.1 uncultured Methanosarcinales archaeon
ATTTTATGCAAAAAAAGATGAAAAAGATTGAGATAATATTTCATAAGGTTGCAGCACATTCCGGTGATAAATATAATGACATGGCGGATAAGCTGGCTAAGGATGCGTTGGTTTGATTATTTCTGTAAGATTGTTTGAAAAAAAATAAAGATTAGTTTGTCTTTTGGTTGAAGGATGGCTGGAAAAAGAAAACCGGGATTTATGAATTTGCTGTTTGTGGAAAGATTTGGTCTAAAGTTTACTTTTTTAGCATTATTGGTTATTGTCCTTATTTTTTTGTCTTTTCCAGAAATTTTTTATTTGTCGGAAAGTCATTTGAATGCTTATAATTCATTAAGTGGTGGGGAGACTATTGATTTGCCTGAACCTGATAAATTGGGAATTAATACCCTGGAAAAGACTATTGAAGATAGGAGATCTGTGAGGCATTTTAAGTCTGCAAATTTATCTCTTGAGGAGATTTCACAACTTTTGTGGGCTGGTCAGGGGATTACTGAAAAAGAATCTGGTTTAAGGTCTTCGCCATCAGCTGGTGCTACCTATCCGTTAGAGCTTTATGTAGTGGATGCTGAAGGGGTTTATAATTATGAGCCGGAAGGCCACGTGTTGCACTTAGTTAAATCTGGTGATCTGAGGGAGGATTTAGTTGTTTCTTCTTTAGGCCAGAGTTTTTTAGGTGAAGCTCCTGTAGTGATTGTCATTACTGGGGTTTATGATAGGACCACTTCAGTTTATGGTGAAGAAGTGGGGAAACGTTATGTTTACATTGAAGTGGGCCATTGTGCACAAAATATTCTTTTGCAATCAGTAGCACTTGGTCTTGATTCTGTTCCTGTAGGTGCCTTCAGCCAGTCAGGAGTACAAGAGGCTCTGTCATTGGCAGATGATCATAAGCCTTTGTATTTGATTCCTGTTGGGTGAAAGTTGATAAATGAGTTTTAAATCTATTTGCATTATGAAATAATAGGAATCTTATTTCATCATTTTCGATTTTTTGTTAGTTTTAATAATTAATTTAGTTTTTGTAAACCTGTATGAGGAAAACAATTTAATTTTTAAATGATGAAATTTTTTTATTAACTTAACTAGATTTTTGGTGAGAATGTTGGAAAATTTTTGTTTGTATAAGAGCTAAATTTTTTTTAAAGTAATTAAATTGGTGATTTTATGATTTATGAGACAAGACACGGGAATATTTATTATGAATGTCATGGTCCGGAAAATGCTCCGGTGGTTGTGCTTACACATGGTCTGGGAATGGATAATAGAACTTTTGATTCACAGGTTGGAGCTTTGTTAAAAGATTACAGGGCTGTTGTGTGGGATATGCCAGGTCATGGAGATTCTTTTGCAGTAGATAGTTTTACTTATAAGATGTCTTCTGATTGTCTTTCCGAATTGCTGGACGGCCTGAAGGTTAAAAAAGCAACATTGGTGGGATTGTCTTTAGGTGGACAGGTAAACCAGTATTTTGCTCATAATTATCCTGACAAAGTTTTGGGGGTTGTTGATATAGGAAGCCTGCCTTTGCATAAAGGCCTTTCTAAAAAAGAAAAAAGATATTACAATTTTCTATTAAAGTTTATCAAGTTTGTTCCAAAAGGGATACTGTTCAGGTGGTTTGCAAGGTCAAAATCAATCAATAAGGAAACCAGGGAGTATTTGAAGGAAGTTACTGGTAAGACAGGTAAGAGACAGCTGATTGGCTTTACGGATTCAGTTGTAAGGGAAATGTCCAAAGGCATTGATAAACCTATCAAACACAGTCTTTTGATTACTCATGGTGAAAAGGAGGAGAAATTTATTGTAAGGAGTTGTGAAAAATGGCACCAGGAAATTCCCGAGAGTGAATATTGGGTTGTAAAGAATGCAGGGCATATCGCAAACCAGGATAATTCAAAAGAATTCAATAAAATGCTTCTTTCATTCTTGAAAAAATTAAAGATGCAGAGAGGTTAGTTGGATTATATTGTTTGTTGGAAATAAATTTTTTAAACAAAAAGGGAAAACAATTTTATTAAAATGCTAGAGGAATTAAAAAGGAAATATGAGGGATGCTCTCTCTGTATTGAATTAAAGGAGAACAGGACAAATGTTGTTTTTGGTGTTGGGAATTGTGAAAAAGCCAAGGTTGTCATTATAGGGGAGGCTCCGGGTAAAAATGAGGATTTGCAAAATGAGCCTTTTGTTGGCAGGTCGGGGCAAATATTAACTGAGCTTTTGAATGAGATTGGCTTATCAAGGGATGATGTTTATATTACTAATACTATCTTATGCCGGCCGCCGAATAACAGGAATCCTAATAAGTTTGAGCTTTCAAATTGCCAGGGTAGGCTGGATGAGCAATTGAAGATCTTGAATCCAAAAGTGGTGATAACTCTTGGAAATTTTGCTACTAAATATATGCTCAAGATTAAGGAAGGGATCACATCAGTACATGGCAGTGTTTTTGATGTGAATGGAATGAAGATTGTTCCGATGTTTCATCCGGCTGTGCTTTTGTATAACGGGAATAATCCTGAAAAAAGAAAGGAACTTCTTAACGATTTTAAGGTTGTAAAGGAAATTCTTGATGAGTAATATTGTATTTATAGTTCATTGAAATTATATGCAATCAAAGTAGATATAGTTTTGTAATTGATAAAAGTAATAATTACACTAAGTTAAAAACAAAAGAAAAGTTCTAAAAAAAATTTATGGCAGCCATCCCTTTGTACTTTCAAGCTTTTTAGGGAGGTAATCACTTATTACGTAATTTAACCCCCATTTTGCCAGAGCTTGCTGTTCAGCTCTTTTCTTTAGTTTTATCTGGTCGTTTATTGCCTTTTGCCATGGCTTGTGATGCTTTACGAACGGGTCGTTTTTAATTGCATCTTTTCCCCTTTTAATGTCTATGTCTTTCATGGGATGTGTTGGCAGATTGTAATCAATAATATCCTGGGGTGTTATGCCAATGAATTTTGCTTCCGGTACGCAGAAGAATTCGTTTATATGTGCGGCGTTTCCTGACCCTACTTTAAGTGTCCTGTAGATGTTCATGTATCCGTAAAAATCACCATCTGTGAATACATATACTGGCAGGTTCTTGTCATCACTTAGCCTTCTTATGAACCTTCTGCAGGCCCTTGTGGGGACACCTCCAAGGGAAATAAGTATGCAATTTGAGTTCCTCCAGAATTTATGCTTCACCAGCCTTTGAAACATACCGGCTGTTTCGATTGCCAGTATGAACTTTGCATTAGTTTCAAATTTAAGCTCTTCTACAGAAATAGGGATGGAATATGCACCACTACCGAAGGCTGTGCAATCTATTTTTATATCTTTTCCAGTTTCTGGATCTTTATCAATGACTGTAAGCTGACCGGCAATCTCTCCACCCTTTTCTTCTGGTATAAATTTAAGTTGTTCCCTGTTTACTTTCATCATTGCTTCAATGTCATCCATAACTGAATCGGATTCGGGTTGTTCTTTGAATCTTGCGTCGTCCCAGTTTTTGCTTACATAGTATGCTTCCCTTTTTGTTGCCATATCATCTGCTTCCACCAGCTCTTTTGAAAGGGACATCATAAGGAGTGTTTGGGCGAAGGTTTTTATTGTTGAGGCGGTGAGGGTTCTTTCTTTTTCTCTGCCTTTGAGTTCAAAATAACCATCTTTGGCATCATATTTTACATTCTGAAGGCTTCTGATGGGTGTTTTCAGTGTAGGGTTTTCCATATTCCTGATGCCTTCGTAGACATCTTGTGAAATATTTTTTATTCTTTTTACAACATCACTCATCTTCTGCCTCCTCCTCTTCATCGTATTCTTTTCCTATTTTTGCGAATTCTTCATCGTATTCCTGGTTTTGTGTCTTGTCAAACCCTACTTTAGCAACTTTACCTCTTTTCTTTTCCAGAAGTTCTTTTAGGTTTGTTGAGACAAGGTCTTCTTCGGCTTGCTTAAGATCCAGGATCTTTTTAAGTGCTTCAGAAACATGGGGTATGTGTTTTTCTATATAACCTCTTTTCTTAAGCTCGTCTTTGACTCTCTTTTTTTTGTTTATGTAACTTCCAAGTGACCTGCCGCATTCCTGCAGGGCAAGCTTTATTTCTTTTATTATTTCGGGATAATGGGCTATTGCCTCTTTGCTTTCGGAAGTGAAAGGTACCCATACCGATGCTATGTGAACTATTATTGTTACAGGGCCTTGGGGAAGGCTTCCTGAAGACTGGCTTAACCCGTAAGGTCTCCAGTTTGTCTGTATGATGGATTTGGTGGTGGCACAACCTCCTTGTTGGTAGAGCAAAGGTACACGATTGGCGAATCTCATCACTTTTATTGCCCCTTCACTTTCTTGTTCTCCGCCATAGGCAATTCCTGCCTCAATTATGAAAGGGTTGCCCCTATATACATTTGGGGGGCGTGTTGTGGAGGCATAGAACTCTGCGTTGATTTCTTTTTTAAGCCCTTTTTCAATCATATCTTTTCCAATAGGTGCTATACAATCTGTTGAAGGAGCCATTATCCTTGTTTCCCGGATTGCAGCCAAAAGTTTTTCAGCTCCTTCCTGGCTTACTTTTCTTGGTTTTGTATCGGGAGGGGTAAGGGCAGTTTCACAAATCTGTTTTGCTGTTCCTGATCCTACTCTCGAAAAATCATTGGTGAGAAAACTCTGGAGTGTTTTAGCTTCTGTTGTTGCGAGCATATCCATCAGGATTCCTAACTCAACACCATATGGGTGGGGTTTTATTTCTGATGTTTTGGGTGGAAGACCATCTGTGGCTCTTGGAAATATCAATTGGTTGGCTTTAGGGTTTGTGTAAATGATGGTTACATGAGGATTAGTTATTGCTGTTTCTTTCAGATATTGATCAACGGATTGCATCCCTCCGGTGTAGCTGGCCTCAAGGTCCAACTCAATCCTTGTACCTGTTTCATTATGCCATTCGACTATATCGTCCCTTACGATAACTGGCTTGTTTTTTTGCGTATCAATCTTCAATTCGTAGTAATGGGCGGGGCTTTCTTTATCAACCTTTGATGTTATTTTTGAAGGTCTTCCTGTTGTCAACTGGGCATACATAACACTTGCGGAAATTCCAATTCCCTGCTGACCCCTTGACATCTTTAGTTTGTGAAATTTTGAGCCATAAAGCAGCTTACCAAAAATTTTCGGTATTTGTGCTTTTACAATTCCCGGGCCGTTGTCTTCTACAACTACTCTATACCTGCTGTTGCCCATTTCTATTAATTCTACAGAAATTTCAGGAAGAATCCCTGCTTCTTCACATGCATCTAAAGAATTATCAACAGCTTCTTTAACTGTTGTCATCAATGCTTTTTTTTTATTGTCAAATCCCAGAAGGTGTCTGTTCCTTGAAAAAAATTCAGCAATTCCTATGTCCCTTTGGCCTTTGGCCAATTCATGGGCGATGCTTGGTCCTTTTTTTGTACTTGCGTCAGATAATGTCTGTTGTCCCATCTTTTTTCACTTCGAATTCTTTGGCTTTCAGTTCTCTCCTCTTTTTTTCAAGCCATTTGTAAACAGATGAATGCGGGCTTCCAAGAAGTAATGAATCAAGGGCGCGCCTGGCTGTTGCAACATTTTCATATCTTCCGATTACTCCTACTGTCTTTCCATAAACGCATATGTTGGTTTCAGTCAGGTTTTCAATGGTTTCTCTTGATTTTCCCTCTTTTCCGATTACTCTACCCTTCACTCTTATTAGATTGTTCTTATGCTTAACATAATCCTGAATGTTGATTATTTCAAGGCTGTAGTCTTGTTTAAGAAGAAGCTTGGCTATTTCAGGATTGAACCCCCTGCCAATGGCTTGAACAACTTCTCTCACGTTGAATATCTCAAGGGAATCTTCTCCGGTTATATTGATGTCTCCTTCTTTTGAGTCAACGTTGATTTTTGTTTTAGTCTGTTCTTCAAGCTCTTCTTTGGTTTCTCCGCCCTTACCTATTAGGACAGCTATTCTTTCTTTTGGTATTTTTAGCCCGTATGAGAATTGCTCCATATTAAGTTGAGGAAAATAAATTGTTTTTAAATCTTGCCCTTTATTAGAATTTTTTAATAATATATTGGGTTGTTCTGGTTTCAAGATCTGAGTATGGTGTTTTGCCCTTACTCCAGTCTTCCATCGCTTCAAATGGCCCTTTAATTTTGTTTGTTACTCTCGCGTTATAGCCATCACATAATTCTTTGTCAATTAATTCTATTTCCAGTGTTTTCGACCAGTGCTCATAAAAAAGCCTGTACTTTTTTCCACTTTCAAAAAAGGGGTTTTTCTCATCTTTTATTGTCTGCAGGGGCTCTTCCTGCGTTTGTTTTGAGGAAAAGTAATCTGGATTGGTAGAATTATTATTA
>CAYOOQ010000028.1:6455-12704 GCA_964405675.1 uncultured Methanosarcinales archaeon
ATTATTATTATTATTATTATTTAAAGTAGAATTTTTGGATTCGTCGTATAGTTTTTGTGGTTTAAATGTACTTATTATGTAATCTATTATTGACATGGGAGGAGGTAATAGATGTTTATTTTTAATTTTTTGGCCTATTGGTTTTCTGTTATTTCATTGAAGGCTTTTTCAGTATCTAATTGGATGCTGAATTTTTTGAAGTATCTTTTTAGGTTTTCAAGATCCCTTTTAAGATAGTCTTTTGCTGAGCTGTCCTTTATATCAGTGGATTGTGAGAAATCAATGAATATTGGCTTGTCATTTGAGTTGAGAATGTTATATTCGGATAGATCAGCGTGTACTAGTCCTGCTTTTTTATAGAGATCATTTACGTTTTTTATTATTTCATCAAGGAATTTTTGCATATCTGCCGGTTGTTGGTCTTTTAATTGTGGGGCTGGCTCTTTTGTACCAATCATTTCCAAAATAAGTATGTGGTTAAGGAAGGTGAATGGTGTTGGTACCCTTAGCCCTGCCTGTCGTGCCTTTATGAGATTCTTATATTCCCTTTTGACCCATGTGAAAATCACCTGACGCCTTTGTTTCTTGATACCAATGAACCTTGGGTCGCTTTTTATGTATCTGTACATAGTGTTGAAATTGCAGGAATCGAGCCTGTAAATCTTTATTATCCTTTTTTCGAGGTTTTTGGTGGTGGCTGTGAAAATGTTTGCTTCTTTTCCAATCTGTACAGGGCTTTCCACTCCCTCAATGATGTTTTGGCTCATTAATTTTTGGATGCTCCTGATTGTGAATTCATCAAAAACATTTCCAAAAATCTTCCATTCTTCTTTCCTTTGCCTGGCCATTGATGTTGAGAAAGGGGTTTGTTTTAAATATTTAATTAAATGACTTTTTTTGCTAATATTCTTTTGAAAATTATTAAAATTTAAATATGCAGACTTCTTTTCCAGATTTAATCAATAATACGCGGATGGGTCCTTGTTTAAGCTGAAACGTCTGTTTTGGCGGTGAAATCAAGACACCCCCGTGGATTCCAGCCCGTTACGAGAGTACTCAGAGGAGCTTACGACGAAGTCAAGCTAGGAGTCTGGGAGTTAGTTTTACGGGCAACAAAGTTTTTATAATCGTTTAAAAGATAAAATAGAACAAGTTTATCCATCATTATTCATTTAATCACATATTAGCCCTTTTTTGAGAAAAAGAAGCCTTTTTTGGGCTCAGGTATATAGTAAAGTAGGTAATGAAAGACTTGTTCTATTTGAAAAACATTTAGCATAGACAAATTAATAGTGGAGGTAGAAAAATGGGAAAAATAAGTCCTGTATCATCAAAATATATTATTCATGCAACAATTCAGATTACTGGAGTAGTTGATAAGCCGGATGTGATTGGTGCTATTTTCGGCCAGACTGAAGGGCTTTTAGGGGCTGACCTTGAACTTAGAGAGCTTCAGCGGTCTGGAAGAATTGGAAGGATTGAAGTTGACGTTGATACTAAATCAGGTAAAACACAAGGGAATATAGTTATACCCTCTAGCCTTGATAAGGCTGAGACTGCAATTGTTGGTGCGGCACTGGAAATCATACAAAGGATAGGTCCATGTACTGCAAAGATTAAGGTTCAGAATATAGAGGATGTCAGGGTCTCAAAAAGGAAATTAGTGACAGAAAGGGCTAAGGAGCTTCTTAAGAATCTTATGGATGACTCAATTCCTGATTCACAGGAACTGGCGGATGAAGTTGCTTATTCTGTCAGGGTAATGGAGATTACTGAATATGGCAAGGAGAGGCTTCCTGCGGGACCTGCTGTTGAAGATTCTGATGAAATCTTTGTGGTTGAAGGTAGAGCGGATGTGTTGACAATGCTTAAGCATGGCTTCAAAAATGCCGTTGCTATGGGAGGTACAGGAATTCCTGAAACTCTGCCTGATTTGTGTAGCAAGAAAATTGTGACTGTTTTTGTTGACGGTGACAAAGGTGGAGATTCTATTGTTAAGGAACTTTTGGATACGGCAGAAATTGATTTTGTTACGAAAGCTCCTGATGGTAAAGAGGTTGAGGAGCTTACCAAGAAGGAAATACATAAGGCTTTGAGAAGCAAAATTTCAGCGGAACAGGCTAAGCTTGATATAGTCAATCATGTGGACTCCCATAATTCAAGGAAAGACAGGGGAGATAATAGGCAGAATCAGTCCAAGCATTCACATGGTGGGCAATATCAGAATAACACTAATCAAAAACAGCAATATCAGCAGCAAAAGCAGGATAGTAAACATCAGAAAGGCTCGCAACAGGTCCAGAGGGTTCAGCAACAGTCTGCACAGTTGTCTGGACTTAGCCCTGCTGAAAAAGATAAGCTTTCAGGTATGATTGAGGATTTGATTGGAACCAGAGGGGCTTATGTTCTGGACAAGGATCTTAATATCCTTGGTAAGGTGCCTATCTCAGAACTCGTTAGCACAATAAAAAGCTTAAATACGGGCATTTATGCAGTGGTATTTGATGGAGTGGTGGAAAAGGATCATGCCTCTGTTGCGGATAAAGCAGGTATCAAGTTCATGATAGGGATGGATAAAAAAGCCAAATCTTCAAAAGTAATCATTATGACTGCTGAAGAATTGTAATTTTTTTATTTTTTAACTTATTGTTTGAGTTTTTTCTTTTTGTTTTGATTTTTATTATTGAGGACTTTTTCTTGGGCTTTAGGAATATTTTTTGGGAAATAGTTTGATAATGGAATTATTAAAAGTGCCTATGTGACTGTGAAAATTCCAGAGTCAAAATTTCTTGTCAATTATAGATTTATTGAATCTTCTTTTATCTGGTGGGTTCTACATTTGTTATGTTCTTTATGTCTTTTAAGTAAAAAGAAAGAATAAAAATTAAGGTAGCTTTTGACTTAAGGTAGTTTTTGACTGACCTGAGTTGGCCGGTTGTATTTGTTTTTCTTAAGCTTGCGCTTTAAGGATATCTTCGATTACTGCAATAAATTCTTCTTTTTCTTTTTCAAGGTCTCTGTACTCCTGGTATCCATTGCCAATCCGGTAGTATTTGCATCCAAAAACAAATGCGGGGATTTCTTGAGGGCTGTATCTTTGGAATATGGACATATGGTTTGTTGGGATTTCTCCTTCAATTTCTTCAGTTAATATGTTATTTTTTGTGTCAAGCTGCCAGTGGTAAGCTTTTATTTTTTCTTTTTCAATGTATTCATTTGCCACTTCGTTGAAAGTGCCAGCTATCCAGCTGCTGTGGGGGCAGGTGGAAGATGAAAAAAGGTAAATTACGGGCTTGCCGTTTTCTGTGCACATTTCAGTATTTTCTTTGCTGAATGTTAATATTTCTGAAGGGTCACTGTCTTCTTCAATCCCGTTTTTTAAATCTTCCCTGTGGTATATTATTTCTGATTTAGCCCATAAATTATCTATGTAATCACTTATTGCCTGTTCTTCTTTTGTTTGTTGCAGTTGATTATTTTCCATTTGTTTCTGTAATTGTAGTTGCATTTGTATTTGCTGCTTTAGCTCTTCAAGTGTTGTTTTTTTGTCAATCATTTTTATTAAATGATATCCAAATTCAGTGGGGACTGGTTCTGAGAACTGGTTTTTATTTAGTTCAAAGGCTGCCTTGCTGAAGTTTTTAACCATTTGACCTTCTTTTACAAACCAATCAAGTTCGCCACCTTGTGTATATGATGGGCAATCTGAGTATTCCTGGGCCAGAGTTTCAAAATTTTCACCTTCAATCAACTTTTGTCTTATTTGTTCAATAAGCTCTTTTGCTTCTTCCTTGGTCCTGTTTTGAGGGCAATTTGGAGCGCTTTTGTGGCAAACAAGAATGTGGCTTACTTTGACCTGCTGGTACTTTTCCTTATTTTTCTCATATTCTTCAATTATGTCTTGTTCAGTTATATCAATTGTTTCTTCTTCTTCTTCTTCTTCTAGACCAGAAATTAATGTTTCATTAAGGAGTTTGGTTATCATTATCCTTGTTCTCACACTGTCTCTTAAATCCTGCACATATTCTTCCATGGTAAGATTTTCTTGTGAGAGAAGATTTTTCAGTTCTTCATCTGATATGGATTGCCTTAAGTTAGTTAACCATTGGTTGACTGCTGAATCAATTTGTCCCTGGCTGGCACTTAATCCTTTATTTTGTGCTTCCTGAAGCAGGAGTTTTTCTTTTACGGTTTGTTCAATTACCATGTCTTCTGTGAAAGAAGGGCCGTATTGTGCCTGGTAGGTGAGGGTTCTTTTTTCAATTTCATCGCTGTAAATTGGCTCTCCGTTTACAGTTACAACAAGTTTTCCCTCTTTTGTTTCTTTGGGTATGTCTTTGCCGCTGTTTTCAGTTAATAGAGAAAATGCAAAAATTACAGCAATCAGTCCCATGAATACCCCTGTGAGAATTAATATATTTTTATAGCCTGGGGCAGAGGTTTTAGTTTTTGTCTGTTTTTCTTCTTTTGATTCCTTTTGTGGTTTAATTGCTTTTTTGTTTGTTTTTGTTGACTTGGTTTTTTCAATTTTCTGATAGTTTCTTTTGTGTTTACCGTGTTTTTCATTTTTTCTACTCAAATATATCACCTTTCTTATAATGCATTATAATGGAGAAAAGTATGTTATAGTGGTTTTTTAATTTTTCTATTACTCCTTAATAGTTTAAATAAATTTTTAAATTGAAGATGTGTTTAACAGAGGTATGTTTGATATAGTTATAGGAAGGTCCAAAAAAGACAGGAAAAAATTTGGTACGGAAGGCACTATATTTTTAGGAAGGCAGTATGTTAAGATGGGCCAGGTTACTTCTTTGTCAAATAATGTTTATATGGATATGATAAGGAGTCACGTTCTTTTTATCTGTGGTAAAAGGGGTGGAGGTAAGTCTTATACCATGGGTGTTGTTGCTGAAGGTATGGCTTCATTGCCTATGGAGGTAAAACAAAACCTAAGTATTATTCTTTTGGATACTATGGGGATTTACTGGACCATGAAGTACGGGAACCAAAAGGAAGAGAAAATGCTTAATGAGTGGGGCCTTGAGGGCAAAGGGCTTGATGTTAAGATATACACTCCTGCAGGATTCCATAATAAGTTTATAGAAGAAGGGATACCTTCAGATGCTCCCTTTGCAATTAAGCCTTCAGAACTTACAACAGATGACTGGTGTATTACATTTGATGTTGCTAATACCAGTCCAATTGGTATTCTTATTGAACGAACCATTAATCAGTTGAAGGATGCAGAGATAGATTTTGGGATAGAGGACATTATCACTACTGTAAAAAAAGATACAAGGTCTGATAAAAGTGTACAGGATGCTGTTGAGAATATGTTTTTGAATACACTTAGTTGGGGGTTGTTTGATAAAGAAGGTACTCCTTTAAAAGATTTGGCTGCTGGTGGGCAAGTTACTGTCTTGGATGTCTCGTGTTATTCTTTGCTTTCTAATAGCTGGAAGATTAAATCTTTAGTTACCGGGCTGGTTTCTCAAAAACTTTTTAACCAAAGGATGGCTGCAAGGAAAAAGGAGGAATATCTTGAAGTGAACCAGTCGGTTCATTACTTTTCGTCTGAGGAATTTACCAAGCAGGAGATGCCGCTTGTGTGGCTTGTTATTGATGAAGCTCATGAGTTCCTTCCAAGAGAAGGGAAGACTATGGCAACTGATCCTCTTGTAACAATTTTGAGGGAAGGGCGGCAGCCGGGAATTTCTCTGATTGTGGCTTCACAACAGCCGGGGAAGATCCATACTGATGTTATGACGCAATCTGATACTGTGCTTAGCCACAGGATAACCACCAGGATAGATATTGATGCTTTATCAATGCTTATGCAGAGCTATATGAGGGAAGGACTTAATGCGATGTTTGATAATCTGCCAAGAGTAAAAGGTTCAGCACTGGTTTTTGATGATACAAATGAAAGGATGTTTCCGGTTCAGATAAGGCCAAGATTCACCTGGCATGGTGGCGAATCTCCAACAGCCTTACATCAAAAGAAAAAAGATTCCTTATTTTGATTATAGTTATTCTTCAGGTAAGATTCCTGTTTTTTCATAAATCCCCTGGCTGTTTTCGCAAGGGCTTCCGTGCATTGAGCAAAGATTGCTACAGCAGCCAAGATGGGCTGGCCCTTTTATGTGGTTGCAGACAACTATTGAATCTGTGCTGTCCTCGAAAATTCCCTTGCATATCTTGCATTTAACTTTTGCCATTTTTTTAACACCTCTTTTTTGAAAATATTAA
>CAYOOQ010000029.1:0-2032 GCA_964405675.1 uncultured Methanosarcinales archaeon
TCACAAAAGAAATTGAAAAATACAAAATACCAGGGGATACATTAGGCATAAGAAACTACACAAATCTCCATGAAACAAAAAAGATAAAAAAAATCAATATGATTAACGAAATACGTGACAGATTAAGGCAAGTTCTAAAATACGAAGGATTTCAGAAAAAGAAACACTATACACTTAAAGCTGTGCAAAGAAAAGGATTACTCTTTGCACATCCAGTACCATATCAACAAGAGCAAATGAACTTGTTCCATTAAACTTCTAAAACATCCAAACTACCAAAAAAGTAAAAAAAGCAATAAATAATAAAATCTAAAATAAATAATGAGGTAATTAATAAAAAGCTTAATTGGATTAATAACGACTATCAAAATTTAAAGAATACAATGTATCCCTAAAAAATATTTTCAATCATGTTTGATTTCAGAAATATTTATAAAAAGACAAAATAATCAGATATTCTATGCACACAGTAAAATATGTAAAAAACTTCCTATTTGACAAAGACATTGCATCTATAGCCCCATCATCTAAATTTAGTGTTAAAAAGCTATGCAAAAAGATTGATTTTAAGAAAAAAAATGTAATAGTTGAATATGGACCGGCAACAGGTGTTTTCACATTCCCCATACTCAAGAAAATGACAAAAGACTCAAAACTAATAGCGATTGAAAAAAACAAAAACTTTGCAAAAGAACTTAGGAAAGTAAAGGACTCCAGATTAGTAATTGAAGAAGAATGCGCTCAAAATGTGAACAAGGTTCTATTAAAACACGGTGAAAATAATGCAGATTATATACTTTCAGGAATTCCCATTTCCTTTTTCAACAAGAAAGAGAAGGAAAATCTTATGAAGAAGACTTACGAAAGCCTAAAACCTGAAGGGAAATTTCTGGTATACCAATTCAATAAGCAATGTGAAAAATACCTTGAAAAACAATTTGACCACGTAAAAAAAGATTTTGAAATCCTTAACATTCCACCATTGTCCATATTTGAAGCCATCAAAGAAGGGAACAACAAGGCCAGCGAAAATAATTGAATATCTATTAGAATTAATTGCTAAAGAAAATCAATATAAATGAACAACCATTCTATTTCTAGACTTGACAAACAAAGATTATATTTCTTATAGAGATTATTTTTAGTAAGCTTTATGAATCATTAAGCATTTTAACCGATAATGAAAAATATAAAGCTTATAAGAGATATGTACAAGCCAAATGGCTTTATTTCTTTCGTACAAAATGACAGTGCCGAAAAATCAATGGACATGATTGAAGAACTAATTAGAGACTTTTACATAACAACTGAAAATCAACTTCCGGAACCTTACATAAAATCTGAAAGATTAAGACACTATAGGATGCACTTCAAAAACAGTGGACCTGCAAAAGACAAATGTTCACTTTACATCTGCCTTATGCAGTATGGAGAAAAAAAACAAAAAGAAAAAACAACTATATATGAGGATAATTTCAGGCAAGATAATCCTTTTCTGGAACAAATGGTCATCGGGCAATTTAATGGTTACATCGATAAAAAGAAATATGATAGAATAGGAAGAATCCATCGTGAATTATTCTTTAGCTATATCTCAAAAAAACCCGAATACAAAAAAAGTGACATTAAGATATTATAATAAGAATTCTAGAATAAAGCAAAAGGTTTTGTTATTTTACCCTTCCAATAATACTCCTTAACATATGGCCCGTCACTTCAATATCATAAAATTTCCCAAGCTCAAGACGCTCCTTAACTCCAATAATCAAAGGGTAAGATCCCAATTGCCTGCAAAAAGTAGTCTTCCCATCATAAACTTCAGCCCTGACACCCTTTATAACCGTACCAACAGGAGCAAGCTTTTGAAGCATGGGATAATCAATTTCCTGCCTTACAAGGTTCCTCCATTTCCAATAAAATTTTTTATTCTTCTTAAGAAACTTATTGCCGGCTTCCTCATATAGTTTAGTTCCTTCAAGAGGGGTCACCTTCCGTATGTTGATCCTCCTCAAAAGAAGCCCTTCCTCAAGAA
>CAYOOQ010000029.1:2132-12451 GCA_964405675.1 uncultured Methanosarcinales archaeon
GATGACTTTTGTTTTTTCTTCAGTCACCATAAGCGGGTTAGCATTGTCAATGTGCAGCATCTCAGGATTTAATTCTGAAATAGGCTTCAAAAGAGCCTCTATTTCATCAGCGCTGCCATATGTATAAAAACAGCTTTGCTTCCCTAGCCTGAAATGCCTGATTCCCCTCTCATGCAGCGCCTTCACTTCTTTTAAGATATCATCCCTTTTCCTGAATTCCAGTTTATTTTTCAAAGGCTCTGTGCAATAACTGCACCCGGGAGACCTTGAACATCCCCTCCCAGTTTCAATTTCAGCTATTCTTAAATCAGGAATCTGATCAATAATACTTGCCCCTTTTACCGAGTAACTTGAAATTTCATCATAATCAGTTATCATCCACGGCCTGACCTCATCAAAATAAGAAATGTCAGTCCTCTCCTTAAAACCCCCACCATACAACTGGGTACCATATTCAGTTGCAGCAGGGCCAGTCAGTGTTTTTTTGCACTTCATATCCTTTATAATAGGCGTAAGCTCCTTAAGGGTACCTGGCAATGCACTAAGATACTTCCCAGGCACCTGTACCCCTAGTATTACAATAAGATGAGTGGTCTTGTCAAGTATATCCCTGACGTTTTGATAATTTTTAGTGAGATTATAGATACCTATCCTTGTTTTTTCATGTATTTTAGTCTCTGGTACTACTAAATTATAATTTTTATAAAGCCGTAAATCATCAATCGTCAGATAAAAGCAATCCCCTTCAACAGAGCCATAGATATACCTGGGATAAGTGCCAATATAAGGTGGGACTCCCAATCCTGCAGCCTCGTCCGTATAACAATCTATTATAGTTGTAACCATATTTTCCAAGAATTGAAAGAGATATTAAATTGTTTTGGATTTATAATTAAGGATAAAGTCAAATTTACAAGAAAACATGAGTAAAAATCCCCACATATAATCTGATAATATGAGATAACATAGCAATATGAGACAATAAAAGTATTATTATTAATAATAATAATAACAATAATAATAATAATAAATAGAACAACAAGATTAAAAACGGTCCTTTACATGAAATTCGCCGTCAGAAAAATCAACATAAAGCTTATCATATGGTAATTTTGGAGAGCCAAAATCCCTGATAGATTTTCTCACAACATCAACGTCCGCCCCTTCAATATATTTCATATCATCAAGATAATCAAGCATTTCCCTGGCCCACTTCTTATCAATCTGCAAATCACCATGTATCTTTCTGCTAATTGGGGCTGCTATTGATGATTCAATAAGATTTTTAAGATACCGGGCACCATATTGGTAGCATAAGGATTCACCGAGAATCTTTTCTTTTGCTTCTTGCGTATACTCAACATCCAGCGAATATTTATCCTCCAGCCTGCCTGTAAGTTTTTTAAATTCCAGATCGAAAATCTCATCCATATGAGTCTCATCAAGATAATTAAAATGAATAATATTAACCCTATTAATGAACTCAGGGGATAAAGTATTTTTAATCATGTCTTCAATTGACTCCCTGCGGGCATTCTTTTCATTCGTATCCCTGTCATTTGAGAACCCCATAGAAACCTGCTTCTTGCCCCTTAAATCACTATAACCCAGGTTACTTGTGAAAGCAAGCCATGTTCCGGTAAGATCAATATAATTCTCCCAAGTATCGTACAAACCCCCTTTATCAAGTGCTGGAAGAAGCAAATCCATAATAGCACTATTACCTTTTTCAAATTCATCAAATAAAAGGACCCTTAAAGCAGTCTGCCTGGCTACTTCATAAAAAGAAGTAAGTATTCCTTTATCCTTATAGCCTATGTAACCTTTAGGGGAACCCACCAATTGATTAGAACTACCTTCACTTTTTAAACTTGAACAATTCACTGTCCTGTAAATCAACTCAAGCCCACTATTTTTAGAAATTTCATCAGAAACAACTTCAAAAGTATAATTCTTGCCTACTCCAGTCGGACCAATAGCCAAAAAATTCAATGGTCTTGTTTCATCATTTGCTCCAACTGCCTCAAGAATAATTTTATCCACTATATCATCAATTGCCTCATCCTGCCCAATTATTCTTTTTTTTGATTCAGCCCTTATTGTATCAAAATCAACGAGAGAAAAAGAAATTTCCCTTTGTTTGTCACTAATGTATTTAATTTCATCACCAAATTCAAAATGAATTTCATTTTCATTTTCTACAGTCATGGGCAGATTTGCAGTATTCTCCCGTTGCCTACCCTTGATTTTTTTTTTGGACTTACAAGTGGGTTTTACAACCCAATCTATAGCATCCCTGGCATCCTCCTCTTCGATTTTTCTTATTTTGGATGATTTATTATGCCTTGCATCATAATCCTTAACTTGCCTCTCATCAGAGCCAACTTTCGGTGCTTTATTAGAAGCATTAAAAAATTTTGAAAACTCTCTTAAAACATGCACATAGTCATCAAAACAATCAACACATTTATCAAAATAAATCGTTTCTTTTTCAGGGTCAAAACCAGCATCCTCAATAAGTTCTGTAAGTTTCTTATCATTAAGAATCCATCTAAAAGCATTAGATGATCTCTGATAAGCACTTTTTCCAAGCTCCCCTATGTCTTTCTTCATAAAAAACCTTACACCATCAAACCCTCTCCCATAAACACAACTGTCACCAACATCAACAAGAGCATTAATTGCATAACCCATACGAAATTTATCGTGACTACCATCATTAATACCAAAAAAACTATAGAAGCTTTTCTCTGAACCTGGAAGAGGTCTCAATATAAGATGGATATTATTCTTTATCGTCTGCTGGTATCCACTCAAATTCTTATTAATTATCCCAAGAATATGCAAAAAGTCATCATGTTCCAATTCCTTATTAGTAACCCTTTTGTTACGGGCATTTTTATAAGATTTAAAAATCAGATCAAAAATATCATCATTATTTAAAAGAATTATATTATTCTTATCAATATTTCCTGTCTCGTGCTCATCTGAATCCCCCATGTCGCTACTATCCTTTCCAATCATAAGATGACACCCTATAGATTTTATTCATCAAACGAGAGGAGGTAACAACAACATTTTTATAAGTTTTTTCTTAAAAGTAGTAATGATAAGAAACACATTCAAATATAACTAATACAAAAAATAAGATATAAATAATAATAATAATAATAATAATAAACATGATGATGATGGAAATGATAAAAAATTGAATTTATATACATAGTGTAATTCATACTAAACACACGTTAAATAGATAACAAAAACAAAAAATGAACTAACACTACTCAACATCTCAACAAACATTAAATAATCGCAAAATATATAATATATCTCTTATTATACCACCTCTATGGAAGAATATCTTATCATATTGATAATATTTGCAATACTTACAGGAGGATATTTGATATCAAAAATAGTCTCGAGGTTTTTACTTAGATTCATCAGAAATGAACAACCCATAGAAAGAAAAGAAACCATACAAACAATCACCGAAAGGATAATTATAACACTAACAGTCATCGCATCAATTCTTTATCTGGGAGAAACCACTGGCACAGATTTTTTTATAAACTTTCTTGAAGTACTGCCAAAAATACTTTTAGCAATCCTTCTCATAATGATTGCATCAATCATAATAAACATATTGATATGGATACTCAAAAGTTTCCTTTACTATACCCACATAGAAGACTTCCTTCCGAAAGAATTCAGCAGTTTTGCAATGCCTATGATATTGTTTGTGGCTCGTGTCATCCTCTATCTTGTGGCTCTTGAAATAATATTTGGGCTTATCAACATCCCTGGCATCCAGATGATTTTAAGCTTCATTTTATATCCATTAATCTTCCTGGTTTTTGCCATATTAATTATCGCAGCAATCAATCCAGTGAGGGACATATCCGCAAAATTATATTTAACAAGCCTTGCAAACTTCAGACCGGGAAATATAATATCAATTGACAACGATCAATACACAATTAAAAGAATAAAAACATTTTACACCGAACTCAATGACAACAAGAACAACTTAGTTATATTCCCACACAGGGAACTATCCGGAAAAAAGATTTCATTCAAAAAGCCCATGAAAGAAATAGAAACCCTTGAAGATCTCCAAAAGTTGTATGTTGCTCAATTAAAAAGTTACTGTGGCCCGGCATCAGCACAAATGGCACTCTCAATATTCAACTACAAGCATTCACAAGAAGAATTAGGCAAGATGATGAAAACAAAAACAAGAAAGTCCGAAAAAGATGTTGCTGGAACTCACCCACAGGAAATAATAAAAGCTGTTGAAAAAGCCACAAAAAAGAAAGTCAGAGGGGCATGGGTAGGGTTTGAAAGGATTTACGACCTTAAAAACGAGCTTATCACATGGCTTAACCAAGGTGGATTAATCATTGTTGATTACAAAAAAAATTATTTATTCCCAAAGGCAAAATACGCCCATTATTCTCTTCTTGTAGGAGTAAGAGGAGATGAATTCCTTATAGTTGACCCCAGTAGTGTTTCAGGGGGAGTATATTACGTTGATTACAGGGACATACTCATAGGTATGGATACTTACTCACCCTTAATACAAGGAAAAAGAGGATACATAGTCCTTGCTCCACAGGGAACGGAAGCATACCAGAGATTGAAAGATAATATAATATATTATCACCCTTCAATGTATGACAGATTAACAAAAAACATGGAAGTATACCTGAGTAAGCTGACACACCCTGGCGTAATAAAAAACATATTCCCAGAAAGCATAAGAAAAAATATCAATGCACTGGAGCCAAAAGAGCAAATAAGAAGAGTATGGAAACCAGAAAAAAGGGAATAATAATAATAGAGTACTAAAGATTAAATGCAAAAAAACTATAAATTCAACTCAATTTTGAAGTGACATAAACATTCCCTGTTCTCACATAGCTCTCATCAACCTCGAATCTGGCACCCTTATTTTTTTCAGGCAAACCATTTAGTGTATAATCAGTTGGATTATATGATTGATGATAGGAAACAGTACCCTTTATCAATAATTTTTTATAATATTATAGGTGAAGAACTTCCTTTAGATTTCCCATTTGAATCAGTTTTACAAAGCCAAAAATTTAAATAGTTAATGGATTGAAAAATTTCATATGCAGTATTATAAAGAAGAGATAAACAAGATTTTAAAAACTCTTGAAACAAAAACTGAAGGTTTAACTTCTGCTGAAGCAAGAAAAAGAAAAGAAAAATTCGGTGAAAACAAGCTTAAAACAGAAAAAAAGATCAAACCACTTAAGATTTTCATAAATCAATTCAGAAGCTTCATAATTTATCTGCTGTTCATTGCTGTTTTTCTTTCCCTAGTGATTGGCCAGTTAGTCAATTCTTTGCTTATATTTGGAATATTGATTTTAAACGCAATATTGGGGTTCTTTCAGGAATACAGTACCCAAAAATCACTTAAAGCCCTTCAGAAACTGAATTATATAAAAGCTAATGTATACAGGGACAAAAAAATCCATCACATTGATTCTAAATCTCTTGTTCCAGGTGATATCATTTATCTTGAAGCAGGTGACATAGTGCCTGCAGACTGCCGACTCATAAAAATCAACAGGCTGGAGGTTGAAGAATCATGTCTTACAGGAGAATCTAAACCAGTAAAAAAGCATACTGAAAAAATAAAAACTGAAGTTGATATGGGAGACAGGAAAAACATGCTTTTTTCCTCAACCGTAATCACAAAAGGGTCTGGATGGGCTGTTATTGTTAAAACAGGCATGGACACAGAGATTGGAAAAATCACTGCAATGGTAAAAGATGTAGAAGAAGAGCAAACTCCTTTACAAAAAAGACTTGAAAATTTTGGAAAAAAACTAAGTTATGCCATACTTTTAATATGCCTGATAATATTTGTTATGCTTCTTTATACACACGAATTTAGTTTTGAAAACCTTAATAAATTTGCATTAATAGCATTAAGTCTGGCTGTTGCAGCTGTTCCAACAGTCCTGCCATCTGTTGTAACCATAGCCCAGAGCGTTGGTGTAAACAGACTCTTAAAGAAAAATGCCCTAGTAAGAAATCTTGCTTCTGTAGAAACCCTTGGTTCATGCGATGTAATTTGCACAGATAAGACAGGAACCCTTACAAAAAATGAAATGACTGTGATAAAAGCCTGTACTTTCGACTCAGAAACAGACATTGAAGGGGTTGGATATAGCACAAATGGAAAAATAAATACAAAAACCAACCCTTTGCTTTTTAGAATTGGAGATATCTGCAATAATTCTTCAGTTTTTAAGAAAAATGGCAAATGGAGAATATCAGGAGAACCGACTGAAGCAGCATTAAAAGTTTCCTCGCACAAAGCCAAAATAAATACTTCAAAGATCCAAAAACTGGATGAATTACCTTTTGATTCCAACAGAAAAATGATGAGTGTTCTTGCAAAAGATGGAACAAAAAAAATCATGTACACAAAAGGCGCTCCTGATGAGATACTTAAAAAAG
Organism: uncultured Methanosarcinales archaeon; assembly: GCA_964405675.1. GTDB lineage: Archaea > Nanobdellota > Nanobdellia > Woesearchaeales > DSVV01 > CAZBGG01. Next base: position 8,634 of record CAYOOQ010000029.1, read on the forward strand.
CAAAATATTACATTTCGAATGGTAAAGTATATAACCTAACAAAAAAAAAGAAGGAACTGCTTCTCAATAAGAATATAGAATATGCTAAAGAAGGATTAAGGGTACTTGCTTTTGCATATAAAGAGATAAAAAATAAAACTGATTTTAAAGAAGAAAGTCTTATAGTCGTTGGGCTACAGGCAATGGAAGACCCCCCCAGGCCGGATGTTATAGAATCATTCAAAAAAACGGAAGAGGCAGGCATCAGAGTAATTATGATTACTGGTGATTTCAAAGAAACTGCACAGGCCATCGCAACTCATATAGGCATTAAAGGTAATATTTTAGAAGGAAAAGAACTCAGGAATATGAATGATAAAGAACTTCACAAAGCCCTCATGAACAACTACAATATATTTGCAAGGGCAATTCCTGAAGACAAGCAGAGGATTGTAAGATTATTACAAAAAGAAGACCACGTGGTTGCAATGACCGGCGATGGTGTAAACGATGCTCCGGCTCTTAAAAAAGCAAACATAGGAGTTGCTGTTGGAACAGGCACAGATGTTGCAAAAGAAGCATCTGACTTTGTACTCCTGGATGACAGCTTCTCAAATATAGTGAATGCTGTAGAGGAGGGCAGAGGAATCTATGATAACATACAAAAATCAATCACATTACTTTTATCAGGAAATTTCAGTGAAATTCTCGTCATATTCTTTGCTATAATCCTTGGCTGGAACCTTCCTTTAACAGCGATATTCCTATTATGGATAAACTTAGTAGCCAACGGAGCCCCGGCAATAGCTTTTACAGTAGACCCATATGACAGTCAGATTATGAAAAGAAAACCTCTTAACTCTAAAATGGGAATATTACCAAAAGATAAGCTCTCGCTAATAGCCTTCGTAGGTGTTGCTGGCTCTTCACTCTCTCTCCTTTTATTCAGCCAATTTGGAGGAAATGCTGCTATGGGAACAGAGGACTTAATGCTTGCGCAGACCATGGTTTTCAATTTCATTGTAGTATATGAATTACTTCATGTTTTCATGATACGTGATGAATACAACGTCAAATTTTTTACCAATAAATGGCTTTGGGCATCAATTGCCTTCTCTCTGGGATTGCAGGCAACAATATTATATTCGCCGGCGCACCAATATTTCAGCATGATACCATTATCAATTGGCCAATTACAAGTGCTAGGAGCTGCACTGGCTACATTCATGATAATTCACATGATATACAATAGATTCGCTAAGTGGTACTTTAGAAGTTACTATTATGCATAATAAAACAAAGTGAATGATTTTAATAAAGAAATATAATGTTAAAAAGATTAATATGCAAAATAGATTTGCCTTTGAAAAAATAGAAATCTTTGGGGAAGTCCTGTTTGATTTTTTTGAAAACAATACAAAAACAATAGGAGGAGCCCCTTTCAATGTAGCCTGCCATCTAAATATGGCATCTAATAATTCTTTAAAAATAGACTTTATAACAAAATTAGGGGCAGATCTTTTGGGTAAAGAAGCACTTTCAACAATAAAAGAAAAAAAAATATCTGCAAAAGAAGTGCAAATTGATGAAAAAAAGCCAACAGGCACAGTAAACGTATTTTTTAAAGAAAACAATCCATGTTATGAGATAAAGGAGGATGTAGCTTTTGATTACATAAAAAAGCCTTTTCCTGTTAAAGAAAAAGGGAAAACCACACCTGGAGAAAATAAATCAGACAAGCATAGTCTATTTTATCATGGAACTTTAGCTGCAAGAAATAAAGAAACAAGAAAAACACTTTATGATTTAACTAAAAGAAAGAAACAAAAAATATTTTGTGACTTGAACCTGAGAGACCCTTACTGGACAAAAGAATTACTCAAGGACATTCTGAGATGGAGTACTTACATGAAATTAAACCAGGAAGAACTAAAAAAACTAACAAAAGCCCTTGGCATCAATTATTCTGAAATTGATAAAAACACAAAAGCCTTACTAAAAGTGGGAAAAATCGAATCCATAATCCTCACTATGGGTAGTGAGGGCGCAACACTCTATCAAAAAGACGGATATAAAATATACTGCCCTGCAAAAAAAACAAATTCCATAACAGATACTGTGGGAGCAGGTGATGCTTTCAGTGCAGTCTGTATTCTCGGAATCTACAATAACTGGATATGGGAGGAAACATTACAAAAAGCAGTGGATTTTGCAACAGAAATATGCAAAATTAAAGGAGCAGTACCTAAAAGAGGCGACATATACGAAAAATACAAGTTATAAAAATTAACACAAGAAATTAATTGAATACATCATTAAAACTTGAAACTTCATAAAGTAACAAAACAATACTAATGCTGAACTGTTTCCCATTTTGAGATACTACTCTTTGATTGAAAAACAGGCTTTTATTAAGCCATTATCAAACAAATCTTTTTGATGATCTATTATTTCCAATTTCTTATCAGCATTTAAAAAACAAATTCTTTTATTCATAAGACATTTTACTGCCTTCTTAACAATATTTGAAGACATATTCAAATCACAAACCAATCTATCTATATCCTTTGGTTTTGATAAAGCCTCAAAAACAACAAATTCAGTTGGCGAAATCCTTTCGGGCTCTACAACTGATGTAAAAGAAGCCAAAAAGTTCTCAATTAAACCATCCGGAACATAATTCATGGGCAGATCATCAGCCATAACTCTTCCGAGTATTGAATCAATATATTCTTTATCATCTTCGAGATACTTATCCAATAAATTTCCAATTAATTCAAAGCCACCATGTAAAAAAATTTTTGACATGATTCTCATATATTCAAAAGGTCTTTTTGTAAAATCAAGCCCCTTTATTTGCTTTGAAAATATATGGCATCTTTCCCTATAAGCCTTCAATGTAAAAATATCCTTCGTTAATTCATAATAAATAGCCAATGAAAAAAACAGAGCAATCCCTTCCTCAAACCACTCTATAAATATCTTGTTATCACCCTTATTTTGGAACAAACAGCAGTGAATTTGCTCATGTATTAAATTTATGGCTGAAGAAGTATTATCAACACGGCATTTTAGATAATACACACCACAATCCCCATTATTGCCAAAAGAAGTTATTGCACCAACTCTTGTATTCTCATAGAGCTTATACTTTTCAGGAAAATTATCACAAAAAATTACATTTTTCGGCTGAAATTCAAGACACAAAAGACGTGAGATTTGTTCATGGACTTTTTCAAGATTATCATCATTCCAGAAAACATCATCAAACACAAAATCATTCTCACTAATATTCTTCCTAATCTCCTGTAGGTCATCCTGCAGCAATCTTGTCTTAGCAGGTGAATAACTGAGTGAACAGAACCCAGAAACATCAAATTTATCAAAACTTTTTTCACCAAACAAATCAGTTCCGGAGAATTTGCGATGTAAAAGAGGATATAAGGTTACTTTATCAAACTTTAAACGGCTCCTGAAAAAAGCATTTTCAACCACTTTTAGCTCTTTAAGCTTAATCATAGAAAAAAAGTTTACCCTCAACTATTTTAAATTTTTGTGAATGGCACATATAATTGGATTTACTTACATAAAATTAACAAATGGATTAAAAATTTATCATTAGGGATAATCATAGCAATGAGGCAATAACACCACAATACCACAAAAATATTGGAATTACAAATAATAGTTAAAATCTGAAACATCATCTTCATCATATATATGGCAATTAAAAAATCTTTCACAAGAAAGGAATACAAAATAAACATCAATTAAATTAGGAAAAATAAATACTGAAGTAGTAATCTTAAACCATCTCAATTCAAAAAGTTTAAATATAC
>CAYOOQ010000030.1:0-11935 GCA_964405675.1 uncultured Methanosarcinales archaeon
CCAAAATTACCATGGCCGTTTATCAAAGGATAACGCAAAGAAAAGGATTGGGCCATACGAACTAAAGCGTCGTAAACAGAGCTGTCTCCATGAGGGTGGTAACGACCGAGAACGTCACCTACGATCCTTGCGCATTTTTTATAAGCCTTATTATGCTGCATGCCCTGCAGGTTCATGGAATAGATTATCCTCCTGTGAACAGGCTTTAAACCATCCCTTACATCAGGAAGTGCCCTGCCTATAATTACCGACATAGCATAATCCAGATAATAGGTTTTCATCTCGTTTTCTATGGGCTTCAAATCTTTTTTAAAGGCCTCTTTGGTCTTTTCATGGTCTTCAGAAGTATCAAAATCCTCTTCAGCCCCATTAGAATTCAGATTGTCTTCATTATGTTCATTGTTGTTTTCTTCAGCCATATTTTCACTCTTAAAACCAAAAAAGCCACCCATTGAGCCATGGGAAGGTCATTTATCCTAAAATGAAAAATATACAGGTATTTAAATAGCTTTCGATTGAAATTTTAGAGTTAGAAGGGCTGTAAATACAAAATTTGGAATTCTCAACAGATTATGAATCCTCGATAACCTTCAGGACTATATCTCCCCTTCTCGCTCTTTCATTTATTTTTATTCCTACAGAATCTCCTTTAGAAGCAGACTTTATGGGGGTGTTCCCCATTTCCATAATTTGCACTTGTTGCTCAAAATCAGTTGTTGAGCCCAAAAAATGAACATTGTCGCCTGCATTAAGCTCATGTATGAGGTCCACAACAACAACACCTAATCTGTGATAATATTTTACCACCTGCCCAATTTTAAATTCTTCCATGAAAATGCACCTTAAGAGGAGGAAAGTATTGCCAATAAAAATCTTTTGGAAAAACATAGCTAATGAGAAAATTTTATATTTAGGGTTAGGATTTCAGGAGAGATGGATATGAAAATAGATATGAAAATGGACGGGAAAATTAAGAAAAATGTTGATGGTGGTAATAAAGAAGATAATAAACAAGAAATAATAGAGAAACTGAAAATCAAAATAAAAAAAGCTGTTGAAAAAAATCTGCCGGATGAAAATTATATAGGTGTCTTGTTTTCAGGAGGGGTTGACTCCACGCTGATTGCTTATTTATTGAAAGATATGGGTAAGAATATAATATGTTTTACTTCTGCTTTGGCCGAAGAAGGATTGGCGCAGTCAAAAGATCTTGTTGCTTCAAAGAGAGCTGCTGAAAAGTATGATTTTCCCTTAGATATTTCAGAAATAAATCTTGAAGAGATGGAAGAAGTTATTCCTAAAGTTATGAGGATTATAAAAAGCGATAATGTGGTTAAAGTAGGGGTTGCGATACCCATACACCTTGCTATTGAAAAGGCTGCAAAGAAAGGCATAAGAACAGTTATGTCCGGAATCGGCTCTGAAGAGATATTTGCTGGATATGAAAGACATGCACAGGCACTAGATATTAACGAAGAATGCAAAGCAGGGCTTGAGAGGATAAAAGAAAGGGATCTGGACAGAGATAATGCAATTGCCGAATATCACAAAATAAACCTTAAATCCCCTCTTCTTGAGAAAGAACTGGTGGATTTTGCACTAACAATACCAGGAGATTATAAGATAAAGGATGGCGAAAATAAATTAATATTAAGGGAGGCAGCAATTGAAATGGGTCTTGATAATGAAACTGCAATGAGGAAAAAAATAGGGGCGCAGTACGGCTCAGGGTTTGATAAGGGACTGCAAAAGATTGCCAAGAAAAATGGTTTCAAGTACAAGTCAGAGTATTTAAGATCGCTAAATATTGTCCTTTAAGTCTTTTGATTTTTTCAATAATTTAGATAGAGAATCCTCATCCTTTTCTTTAGTTTTTTTGGAATCGTCCTCGCGGCTTCCACCTATATTGAGAATAGTTTCACATCCATTTTTTATGAATTCAACAACTTTTGGCGAGTGACTTGAGAATATTTCATCCATTAGTTTTTTGATAAAGTTTCTTCTTAATCCTGCTGAAACATTGTTAAGGCTTGTTATCCCCAAGTCCTCCATCGCTGCATCGATAATTTTAGTTGCATCTTCACTGATAAAATTTTGGAGAAATTTGGTCATTGCCACATAACGATTCAGGTCCTTTGGAATCTCTATGCCGTCAAGGTCCATCTGCTCAAGAGTGTCGTCTGATTTTATACCTGTTTTTTCTATTGATTGGGATAATACAGAAGTGTCGGTTTCCATCAAAAGGAATGCCATTCCGCCAACATAATTAGAGTCATCAATATAAATTCCAAGAGGGGTTGACATTATTTTTTTGATACCATAATCCTGTGAGCCGTCAAAATTAATCTTGCTCATGGCATGGTCTATCTGGGCCTGACTATCGGTAATGTCTGTTTCAGGCATATGTATAAAAATCTGTTGCTTAAGGGTGTTTGCAACGGTATCAGCAAAAGTAGGGATAACTATATTAAAAAATTCTTTTATTGCTGACTGTTTCATCTCATCCAAAAAATCATCAGTTTTCTCAATACCAAGCATAGATTTCAACATTATGTTTCCAAGAGTGCTGGCGCTATCCCTGAAGATAAATATTAGCATTGTAGCAGTCATATATCCTGTTAACTTTACGGGTATAACAACAACACCTTCCTCAAGATTATTAATGATCTTTTCAAAGTTTTCAAAAGATTGGAATTTTATGTCCATAGGCTTAAGCCGGATCTTTTTTGCAAGCATGTCAGAAATTGCATCGGTTGCGTGATCAATGCAAAAATGGAGGTTTAGATGCAAACGCAATGAATCTATCCTTTCTTTAGGCAGGTGCCTGTGAAAAACCCCCCATAGGAAAGCATCTATAAACTTTTGCTGCTGTTTTTCGTCCAGAACAGAAAGGTCAGGTATATTGTACCTTCTAGCATAATCCTCGAGAAGTATCTCGCCTGCTAAACCACCCAATGATTGCTTGGCAAAGGCAGTAATTATCTCTTTAAAACGACTCATGATTAAATAAATAAGAGAATAGTTAATTTAAAACTTTTTTTATTTGTCCAGTATCGCATCCATATCTTTTTGGAAGTGAGATATTATTCTCACAAGATCTGTTGAAGTGACAATACCTGTAAGAGTATTATTTTCATCAACAATTGGAATTTGTTTTACTTTGGCAAGTCCCATCCTCCTGCTGACTTCAGTAACAGAATCATTAATATTAGCAGTGATTAATGTTTTGGTCATTATATCGCCTACTGCCGTTCCTTCTGGATCCTTAGAAAGGGCAACTAACTTGAAAACAACATCCCTCTCGGTTATGATTCCCACAGGACAGCCATTATCAACCACCACGAGGTTTGAGACAAAATTATCCTTCATGATAACTGCCGAATTGAGAACACTATCGTTTTTACCCACTGTACTTACGTTTTTTTTCATCCAGTTCTTTATTTTCACGTTAATCAGTGCTCCTTGTTCTCTTGATGATGCTCATTTCCCTGTTCTTCCGGATTAGTCTCCTGATCCTGTTGATTTCCATCAATACCTTCGTTCTTATTGGTTTCTGGCGAATTTTCCTCATTGGATTCTTCCTTCTTCTCCTGTTTTTCAGAAGACGGCATTGAGCTGGCTTGCACTTGTGCCTTCTGTACTGAAGCCATGTCACCTGTGCTTAAGACCTTTGAAAGGTCCAGAAGTATCAAAAGCCTTTCTCCGACTATACCTACCCCTTCAAGGTAGTCTGAATTGATCTTCTGAGCTATGAGAGAAGGGGCCGGCTCAATCTGGTCCTCAGATATCCTAATGGCTTCTCTGGAATGATCAACAATCATGCCAACCATAGTGTCGTTTGTTTCAATAACAATTATACGAGTATCTTTATCCCTTTCTTTTATAGGTAAACCAAGCTTTTTGGCCAAATCCACCACTACAATTATCCTACCCCTTAAGTTAATTACACCTTCTATATAATCCTGCGAGTTAGGGATCCTTGTAATCGGAGCCATTTTTATAATGCTGTTGACTTCGTTTATGTCTACACCGAATTCCTCGTTTCCAAGGGTAAAAACAACCATCTGTCTTTCCGAATATTTTTTTTCAGAAACTTCGTCCTTTTCTTCGTTTTGTTTTTCAAGTACCATTTTAATTTTAGAAACCTCTTTTTAATAACATGCCTCTTTTTGATGAGAATATTAAGAAATCACTTATATATATATTTTACGCATTGTCGAAGGGCTTTCGGTATATCCTTTCAGGGATGCTGTATGGCTCAAACTTAGTCCTTGCAGTACCATCAAGAAATTCTGTCTTCCCGAGGACAAGGAAACCTCCGGGCTTAAGCTTTTTGTAGAGGGCCTCAAATAGATCGCTTTTTGTCTGTTTTTCCATATAGATTACTGTATTCCTACAAAAGATAAAATCAAAATTAATGGAGCTTCTTGGATTTATTATATCGTCCACTTCAAATTTCACCATTCTCTTTATTTCAGGAACCACAGAATACACGCCATTGGCTTCCATTAAGTAAGTTTCTTTGTAGTAGGCAGGAATTTCGGTAAGGCTTTCTTTGCTGTATATGCCCATTATAGCGGTACTAACTGTTTTTTGGTCAAGATCCGAGCCACGAATATTAATGTTAAATTTTTCTATGTTATTACCCAATACCTCCCTTAGGATCATTGCTATAGAATACGCTTCTTCTCCAGTAGAGCTGCCTGCCGACCAGATGTATAAGCTATAGTCGTTTTTTTCAATCTTTTCTTTTATTGCCTGGGGAAATACCCATTCCTGAAGCTCCCTGAAAAGGCTTACATCCCTGAAAAAATGAGTTACATGGATTGTGAGTTCCTTTTCAAGTTTCTCTTTTTCTTCATCATTACTACCTAAAAATTTTGAGTATTCCTCATAAGAATAGATGGAATTTCTCCTCAGCCTGCATTCAACCCTTCTTTTCAAAAATTTATCCCTGTAATTGTTAACATTAAAATTCAGAATATTCCCTATCTTTTCTTTGAGTTCTTCCCAGTTTTCGGGGTCAGTCACATTAATAGTTGAAATAAATTTCTGGTCATCCATTTTTTATAAGATTATGCTCTCTTTTATATGTTTTTTTCTCCATCCCGGCTTTTAATGGAGACGGAAAAATCCTGAGTGTTAAATCTTACAGTACGGCCAATATTGCCACCAACATCCTTAGAAACAACCCTTATTCTTTTTTCCTTTAATAAATCGTCAATTTTCGTATGATTTTCTTCACCAATATTCCTTGAATCCACCTGAGAATGGTTGAACATGTTTGCGCCCCCTGCCAACTTGGCCTTTAGATTATCCTGGGAGGCGCCTGCTGCAATCATTCTTTTTATCATCTTTTCAAGAGCAACATCAGCAAACCTGATGTATTTCAATGAGTTTACAATATCAAGAATAAGGCTTACTTTATCCCTTGTTACAGGCTTTGAAATAAAATCCAGGGCACCTTTACTCAAGAAGTCTATATAGTCCATTGAAGAGTTAATATTGGTGATGACCACATTAGCTGAGCGATTAATCTTAAAAATTTCATCTAATACGTTGTTTCCCGAGTTTTGAGTTAGGTTAGCATCAAGAAGAAAAAGATAAGGATTTATTTCCCTGAATCTTTTAAGCGCTTCATCAAGATCATCTGAGACTGCTTTGATTTCATAGCCCATTGAAGTAAGAGAACTTTTTAAAGTTTTTATGCAAAATTCATCTTTTTCCAAAAGTATTGAACTGTAGTCAATTTCACAAAATCTGGCTTTGCTACTATCCGGCAGCATAACATGCGCTAGCCCACATATATTGGTTTTAGGATCGTAAAGCATTAGTGCTACGCAAGAGCCAAGCCCCAAACAAGTTAAAGTAGCTGGCTTGTCAACAACATATAATCTCCCCATCCCTACTGTTATCTCATCATTCATTTGAATCCTGTCCGATCTCCTGACTGTAGTTTTTACTGACCCTGTCCAATAAAGTTTTCATGGTTTCCAAATCAAACAAGAATAAAAAATCCCCTGCAACTTTTTGTCCGTCAATTGATATGTTCGCTCTGTTGCATAAGACATTATCAGCGTATTCGCTGGTTTTCATCAGGATGTTGTCGAGTATTGCCTGCACCATATCTGTCGCAACAATCGGAACTCCAGGCAGGGCCCGCACCTGCATCATATCTGAAATGGCATTAAGGTACGAGCCAATGAAAATATTAGCCATCTCCTTGAAAGCGGACTCGCTTAGCTCATCCATGATGGTTGTTTCCCCTATCTTGTTACCCATCATTAAATCAACTAAACCAAGAGCGCATTGCCGTGAGAAAATGAATAATGTTTCACCGGAAAGATCCCCCAGTATTGGAGAATAAATCGTCATGACAATATTATCGGGACCGCCAAACTCATTTGAAAAATCGTTGATAGGTATGAATTTTGTTTCTGGAACATCCATATCAATTTTTTTATTTAGTGTTTTTGAAAGAGCAGTAGCGGCATTGCCAACCCCTATATTACCCAGCTCTTTTATAGCGTCCAGCTGCATTTCACCAATTTTACAGTAATTGTCCATATGATCACTTCACCTTTTTTAATCTGAAAACTAATAATTTATATTATTTTCTTTTTTTCGAGTTGCCTCCCTTGACACCATATAGTTCTTCAAGTTTACTTAATACGGAATTAAATGACGATTCATCGAAAATGCAAACGAAATCACCGCCAATGTTTTTCTTGTTTATGACAATGTTAGTTGAAAAACATAGTGATTTATTTTTTGGGCTATCAACTCTTCCCCATACGTACTCCAGCATAGGACCTACGTAGTCTGAAGCAACAACAGGAATCCCAGGGAGAATCCTTATTCTAAGCAAGTGGGACAAGGCATTCAGATAAGAGCCAGTAAATATATTTGCCATCTCACCAAATGCAGATTCCGAAAAACTATCAAGGAATGATGTTTTTTTATGATTTTTATTTAAAATCAAATCAATTAGCTGTATTGCTTCATCCCTTTTGAAGAGGAATAACACCTGGCCAGAAATATCACCGGTTATTTTAAGGTAGATGGACATGGCCATCCTCTTTTTGCCCCCCAGCTGTTGCGTGAGTTTCTGGAGGGTTAATAATTCCGCACTGGAAACATTAACCTGGACATTATTCTGTATAAGTTTAGACAGGGCAACGGTTGCATTCCCTGTCGTTATGCTGCTTATTTCCTTTAATGCGTCCTTTTGAAGATAAGACAAATCTTTTGTTATTTTAGCCATTTTTATCACTCAAAATTAATTTTTTAATCGAAAAGTGTTGCGACATCCAGTATCATCGATACTTTACCATCACCAAGTATGGTGGCTCCACCAAGACCTTTAATACCTTTAACCATATCGTCCAAGCTTTTAATCAGTACCTGCTGCTGGGATAAAATACTATCGACAACTATGCCTATCTTATTATCTTCCTTATCAACCACAAGCACAGTGTAAGTTTCCAAATCTTTTGCAGGATTCCCGTGCAGAATCTCAGAAAGCCATACCATTGGAATATCTTCGTTCATTAGCAGAAAAACAGAATTTCCCTGGATTGTTTTTATGCTCTTTTTTTTAATTTTTACAGTCCTTACTATTGTTGACAAAGGAATAGCATACCTTGAATTATCTATTAAAACAATTAATGAATTTACAATAGCCAAAGTGAGAGGTAACTGAAGTTTTATTGAAGTTCCTTTACCCAATTCGGATTCCAGCTTAACATTTCCACCAAGATTCTTTATTTTTGTTTCAACAACATCCATACCCACCCCTCTTCCAGAGACTTCTGTAATGTTGGAATTAGTGCTGACCCCCGGGCTAAAAATAAGCCTTTTTAGTTCTTTTTCACTTAATTGATCTGCGTCTTCTTTACTTATAATGCCTTTTTTAATGCAACTCTCTTTAACTTTCTCGCCGTCAATACCCGCACCATCATCAATTATTTCAATTATAGCATTTGTTTTTTCTTTTCTTGCGATGAGATTTACTTTACCGGAAGGATTTTTTCCCATCTTTTTTCTTTCTTCGATGGTTTCAATCCCGTGGTCGACCGAATTCCTCAATAAATGCACAAGGGGATCACCAATTTCATCAAGAACAGTCCTGTCGAATTCAATGTCCTGACCTTCTATTACAAGATCTATTTCCTTGCTTTCTTTTTTTGCCAAATCCCTAACCATACGGGGAAACCTGTTGAATATGTTACCGATAGGAATCATCCTTTGTTTCATGACTTCATCCTGTATATCAACAGTCAATCTTGTAAGATTATCAACAATAGAATTAAATTCTTTATCGCTTGAATTTTTGGCAAACTGCTCAAGACGAACTTTGCTTATAAGAAGTTCACCAACGAGGTCCATCAGGTTATCAAGACTTTTTATATCAATCTTTACAGTCTGCATCTGTTTTGACATTGCGTCCTGTTGCTGTTTAGCTATTTTTTCCTTGTCAGCTTCTTTTGATTTTTCTGAAGATTTTTTCGGGTTTTCTTCCCCTACTGAATAACTTTCACCAGAAGATTCATCTCCATCAGAGTTAGTGTTTCCGGATTCTCCAAAAATTGAAATATTATATGAATTGAACCCGGTTATAGTCTCAAGTATTTTTTCAATATCTGTTTTTTCTTTATCGGAGGAGAGAATAATGGCCGTCTTTTTTTTAAACTTGGCACCGGTTATTTTGTCTTTAGAAGGGAAAGTCTTTACAATCTCACCGGCTTGTTCAAGATTTTTAAGTGTTAGAAGCGTTTTAGCCCCTTTAAGAGAATTATTCTCATCAAATTCAAGAGTTATTACGAAGACGTTTAATTGATTCTTTAATTCTTCAATATAATCTAACTCATCTTGAGAAAAATTAATCTTTATTTCATCTTTTTCTTCGTCTTCTTCTTGTCCAGACTGTGCTGAAGATAAAATTTCTTTTATCTTATCTAATAAAGAACTGTCATCAATTTCTTCAGATCTGCCTTCTGATATAAAAGCAAGGCCTTCTTCAAGGCAATCAACACCTTTGAAAAGGATGTCCACCACATCTGAGTCAGCTTTTATTTTTTTGTTTCTTAAATTATCCAAAAGATCTTCAAGGTGATGAGCTGTTTCTGAAAACTTAATAAAACCCATTGTTGAGGAATTGCCTTTTAATGTGTGAAATGAGCGGAATAGATTATTTATTACTTCTTCATCAGAATTGTCCTTTTCAAAAGCAAGCAAATCATCATTTATGGAATTAATGTGATCTTTTGCCTCAGAAATGAATTGTTCTTTGTATTGTTCTCCGCTCATTTTTTATTTATTAATTAATTGTTTCTTTAATTTTTTCAGTCAACCCTTCAAAATCAATTTCTTCAGTTTTATCATTTTCTATATATTCAAGGGCATATAAAAGTTTATCCTTGCCATCCTTAAATAGTAAAAGACAATTTCTGTCCCATGCCTTCTCCTTTTCAATAAATTCATTAGCCAAATCGTTGAGTGCTTTTGATAGCTCAAAGAAATTTTGATAGCCCATGGCTGCTGAATTACCCTTCAATGTATGAAAGCATCTTTTGACATCAACAATAAGAGCATCATCGTAATTTTTTTCAAGCTTGTACAAAGTATCATCAAGTAAGGATAATTGTTCTTTAGCCTCTTTTACAAATTGATCTTTAAAACCGCTCATATCCATTTTTAAACACCTTCCGCTTCATTTTTCCATCTCCTGAATGATTGAAACCGCCAATTTATCGAGTGATACAATAGTATTGGCCAGTTCTTTTTCTATTACTGATTTTGACATTCCGTATATAATGCAGGACTCTTCAGATTCGGCAATGACTCTGCCACGATGCTTGCGAACAAGTTCTGCACCCCTGGTACCATCCCTACCCATTCCTGTTAATATTACCATAACTGTTCTTTCTTTAAATAAAGGAACTACACTTTCAATTAGGCAGTCAAAACTGGGCCTTACATTATGGACTCTTTCATCCTGATTCAAAGAGATATAATGTCCCCCTCGTCTTTCAATTAAATTCATATGGTAATCAGCAGGGCAGACGTATGCAACATTGTCTTTTAACACTTCACCTTCTTCGGCTTCCTTTACAAGAAAATCAGTTTTATTGTTAAGCCTTTCAGAAAAAGATTTGGTGAACCCCTGCGGCATGTGCTGAACTACCAGTATAGGAAAGGGCAAATTGCCGGGAAGCTCTGAAAAGAGCTTTTGCACAGTACTTGGCCCACCTGTTGAAGCACCAATCAAAAGCACTTTTTTTGAAGATTTTTTAAAACAATGAATAACCTTCTTCTGTCCACTTTTGATCTCTTTAGGCGTTGACTTCAAAGCTACCTTTAGTCTGCTGACAAGAGAATTTTTGAAAGTAGAAAAACCACTTTCTTTGTTTACATCGGCAGGCTTAAGTATAAAATCGACAGCCCCTGCTTCCAATGCCTTAAATGTGAGAAAAGAATCTTTCTTTGAGCGGTCACTTACCACAAGAATGGGTTTTGGATTCTCGTCCATTATTTTATTAATCAGAGAAATCGTATCGATGTGAACCATATCGATATCAATTGTTATCAAATCAGGATCAAGCTCTTTTATTTTTGTGAATATCTCTTCTTCTTCACTAGCATAGCCTGCAACTTTTAATCCTGAATCTCCTGCTATTGCTTCAGCTAGTATTTTCCTAATTAATTCAGAATCATCAACTATCAATACAGTACCCATTTGAAAAAGCCTACTGTGCTTTTGAAAGATATTTATTCACAATTTCTTTCACTTCAACCATATCGAATGGCTTTAGTATCAATTCTTTTGCACCGGATTCTACTGCTTCATTGACTATTTTTTCCTGGCCGGCCGACGTACAAACAACAATCCTTTGGTCAGGATTCAAACCAATTATTTCCTTGATTGCCTGCAACCCATCCATTCTCGGCATCATTATGTCCATGAATATCAGGGAATACTCTTTTTCTTTAGACTTTTCAACTGCATCAAGACCATCTGTCGCTTCATCAACGTCTTGTATGCCTAATCTCCCTAGCATATCCTTTAATATGTTTCTTATGAATACTGAATCATCAACCACTAATACATTTGACATATAATTCCACCTCTCCTAGTTATGATAATTTTGCTATTACCTGATTAATCTCATCAGGCTTGAACGGTTTCTTTACGAACTCGGAAGCCCCAGTTTCTACTGCTTCAGCAATTATTTTTTCCTGGCCAGCCGACGTGCACATTACTACCTTAATATCCGGATGATCAGATTTAATTTTTTTAAGAGCATCCAAACCGTTTACATTAGGCATCATTATATCTAAAAAGACCACTTGCGGCTGAAGCTCATTTACCTTATCGATAGCTTCCTGGCCATCGCCTGCCTCGCCAACTACATTACCTCCCGCCTGAGTAATAATATTTTTCAACATGTTCCTCATGAAAGCAGAGTCATCAACAACCAATACATTAGCACACATTATTATTCACCTCTCCTAATTTTGCAGATTCTTATTGACCGAATCCAAAATCTCTTTTTTGCTAAAGGGCTTGACAAGATAATCTTTTGCCCCGGCATCCAATGCCTCTTTTTTATACTCTTCCGAGTCAATTATAGTGCACATAATTATTTTTGCGCCGGAATCAAATCTCATTATTTCCTTGGTGGCTTCAATGCCCGAAATACCAGGGAGATTTATATCCATAAAAACAACATCAGGCTTTTCTATCTCATATTTAAGTATAGCATCCTTCCCAGAAGAAACCTCTATAATCTCGTGCCCATCTTCAACAAGAATTTTCTTAATAATCGAACGAATCAGACCTGAATCCTCTACTGTCATTATTTTTGCCATTTTATCACTCTCTTTTTAACATAAACGTTGGATAATTTCTCATATTAATAGTTTTCGTTTTAAA
>CAYOOQ010000031.1:0-4681 GCA_964405675.1 uncultured Methanosarcinales archaeon
CCGAACCAGTGCACAGTAACTTTTTTAAATAAATTGCTTTTACCCTTTTTCAATGGATATTCAAAAAATTCTGCATTCATTGCATCCTTTGGAAAGGGCAGTGTTTGCTCATCTGGAGGGGTGCAAGACACTTAATGAGTTGGCGAAGGTTTCTGGTTTGCAGCCTGTTGAAGCCATGAGGGCTATCGAATGGCTTGCCAACAAAGAAGTTCTCACTTTCGGAAAAGAAACTGCAGAAACCGTTGAGCTTGATAAGAACGGAGAGCATTATGTTAAGAATAAGCTCCCGGAAAGACAAGCCCTGGAATCAATAAATGAGGGTTTTGACACTATTGAGAAATTAGGGGAGAAACTTTCAAAACAGGAAGCAGGGGTTGCTATAGGACAACTAAAGTCAAAGAATGCCATTGATGTTAAAGATAAGATTACAGTTACTAATGAAGGAAAAAAACTCCTCAAAGAAAAAACTCCTGAAGAGGAATTTCTTGAGAAGCTTCCAAAGAATAAGAATGAGCTTACTGATGATGAGAAAAAGGTTTATGATAATCTTCTTAAGCGAAAGGGCATAATAAAGGTTTCAACAAAAAAGGACTGGCCTTATGAGCTGACTGAAACAGGGAAAGAGCTGGTAAAGCAAAAGCTTTCTGATGAAGATTTCATGGATGTTCTGACGCAAAAGTCCATTGCTGAAGGCTCGTGGAAAAATAAGCAGTTCAGAAGATATGATGTGACTGTAAAGGTGCCGAAGATATACGGCGGCAGGAGGCATCCATTAAGTGCTGTTATTAACCTTATAAGAGATATATTCGTGGAAATGGGTTTTGAAGAAATGAAGGGGCCGTGGGTGGAGACTTCATTCTGGTGCCTGGATTCGATGTGGATACCGCAAGACCATCCGGCAAGGGAAGTACAGGACACTTTTTATCTGCCTTACAAGGGAAAGCTTCCTGACAAAAAGCTGGTAAATAATGTAAAAGCAGCACATGAGCATGGTGGCAATACAGGCTCTAAAGGTTATGGATATGAGTGGGATCCTGAAGTTGCAAAACAGCTTTTGCTGAGAACACACACAACCGCAACAACCTACAGGTATTTTGGCCTGGAGGATATAAGGGATAGGGAAAGGGCTAAGTTTTTTTCTGTTGACAGGATATTCAGGAATGAGGCGATTGACGCCACTCACCTGCCGGAATTCCACCAAGTTGAAGGATTTGTTATGGATGATGGACTTTCGCTAAAGAATCTCATGGGGATGATTAAGGCATTTTATGCGAAAATGGGCATACATAATATAAAATTTAAGATAACATATAACCCTTACACGGAAAGCTCCCTTGAGGCGATGTATTATGATGAGAAGAGAGGCAACTGGCTGGAGCTTATTAATTCAGGGGTTTTCAGGCCGGAATCACTGGAGCCACATGGTATAAAGAAGCCGGTTATCGCATGGGGGCTTGGTGTGGAAAGGCTGGCTATGATACTTTATGAGCTGGATAAGCTAAAAGACATTTTAGGGCCAGGATGTGACCTGTCATGGCTCAGGCAGTATGAACTGCCAATCAGAAAATAAAATATATCAATTATAAGCGTATGTAAAAATGGTAACTCTAGAGACAGGATACAAGGAACTGAAAAATACTGTGGGGAAAGACTTCAGCATAAAGGAGTTGGAGGATGCTCTTTTTGACCTTGGTATGGAGCTGGATGAGGTTGAAGGGGATCTCCTTAAGATAGATATAACACCCGACAGGCCTGATATGGTTTCAACGCAGGGGCTGGCGAGAGTATTGAGGGCCTTTTACGGACTTAAGAATCCGGAATATAAAACCAAAGAATCAGACCATAGTGTGATAATAGATAGCTCCGTTAATGATGTAAGACCATGCACAGTATGCACAGTCATAAAAAAACTTAATCTTGACCATCAAAAGATAAAAGAAATAATCTGGGTACAGGAAAAGCTTCATGCGACCTTTGGCAGGCACAGGAAAAAGGCAGCTATAGGAATTTACCCACTTGAAAACATAAAGCTTCCAATTTATTTTAAAGCTGATAAGCCAGATAATATAAGATTTGTTCCTCTGGAGCATGAAAAGGAAATGAATGCAAGAGATATCCTTGAAAAGACATCTGTTGGAAAGGACTATGCGCACCTGCTGGAAGGTTATAAAAAATATCCTTATTTTGTTGATGATAAGGGGGATATACTTTCTATGCCGCCGATTGTTAATTCCCACCTGACAGGGAGGATAACTGAAGACACAAAGGATGTTTTTATTGAATGCAGTGGGTTTGATTTCAGGGCACTAAATCATATATTGAATATTCTTGTTTATATGTTCCAGGATATGGGTGCTGAGGTTTATTCAATGAAATTAAAGTATGGTGAAAAGGAAGTAATAACACCTAACCTTGAAAAGGAAAAAAGAAGTATTGACGCTGATTTCATAAGCAAGATGACGGGACTTGACCTGAGCGCAAAAGAATATTCAAAGCTTCTTGAAAAAATGATGTATGAAATAAAAAGCGTAGGGGATGAGAAGATAGAATTTCTTGTGCCGCCCATAAGAACTGACATATGGCATGATGTGGATATAGCTGACGATGTTGTAAGAGGTTATGGGGTTAATAATATTGAATATGAAATCCCTAAGGTTGCAACAGAAGGGGGAATTTTAAGATTAAGCAGGTTAAAAGATACTATCTGCAACCTTCTGGTTGGGCTTGGATACCAGGAAACTTTCACACTTGCGCTTACTGATAAAAAAGACCAGTTTGAAAGGATGAATACTTCTGAAGAAGAACATATTAAGCTGGGGCATACCGCTGAGCAGAGCGTGAATATGGTGAGATGTTGGCTTCTCCCGGAGTTATTTAAAGTATTCAATCATAACAGGCACGTGGAGTTCCCGCAAAAGATATTTGAAGTGAGCAATGCAGTTGTTCCCGATGAAACGAAAGATGTTTTGTCAAGGGATGAGCTGAGGCTTTCAATAGCTTTACAGGATAAGGGCACCGGCTACACCCCAATAAAGCAGGCGGTGGAATACATAATGGATTCAATGGGAATAGAATATTCTTTTACAGAGAAGGACCACCCAAGTTTTATTCCTGGAAGGTGTGCTGCACTGAATGTAGGTGGCAAAGAGCTTGGATTTTTAGGAGAAATTCATCCGCAGGTGATTGAAAACTGGGAGCTGGAATTTCCAGTGGCAGCTGCTGAGATTAATATTTCTGTCCTTGAAAATGAATTTGACAAATGATTATATATTCTTCTGATTTGTCTTCTGATTTATTATGTTTATCCCGAAGCCTTCTCATACATAGTATTGAATAAATTCCTGTAATTGTCGGCAAAGGTTTTACTCTGGATCCTGACGGCTGAAGGCTCCCCCTCCCATTCCACAAGAATGAGGTCGTCACCAATTATAATCATCCCTTCAGGAACATATTGGGAAGTAAACTTATTTTTTACCATCTTAAAATATTTTTTATCAAAGATTGACTCTATCAGCCGCTTTTTGTTTTTTGGGGATAGTGTTTTCATGTTAAGCTTTTTCTCATGGCTTAATTTGCCAATACTTGAAAAAAATGCTGAAAGGGCAGGCTCCTTCAGTTCATCATCAAATGAAAAGTTAAAGTAATCATCCCCTTCTTGTGCATTTTTTATAAGGTGCCTTATCAAAGAAAAAATCGCCCTCCTGCCTTCATAAAATTCAGCATACTGGGCCTGATTGGTTTGCCTTTTTAATTCCTGAAGCCTGGATACATATTCCCTGAATTCATCATACTTTCTCTCCAGATAATTCAATAATATCTGGGGATCTGCTGCCTGAAAATGCTTGTGGTTATTGATAATTATATGATTGGCAAAACCTTTCTCCTCAAGCCGTTTCAAAACTTCATATATTTTCGAGGCAGGTATTTTTGTTTTATCCACCAGTGGACCTGTAGTAGTTGAGCCAATCTCTAATAAACCTATGTAAGCTTTTGCCTCCCGCTCATTCAAACCTATCTCTTTTAGTATGTCAAGATTGATTTCCATTTGATAATTATTGGTTCTTTCATTTAAAAATTTTGTGCTTTAACCCCTCAAAGGGGTAAATTATCATTAAATATTATTCACTACTTACTAATAGTAAGAAATAAAGTTTCAAACAAATAAAAATAAACGAGGAGGTGTTGGTTATGGGAATAATAAAATATATAACAGGGAAGGTTAATAAAATTTGTGCATTGGCAAGCGGTGCTACGGGAGGAGTTGCCGGAAACCAGTTTACACAATACATTGATGATTATGTTGGCAGGCAAAATGGATTTGCTGAAGGAGTGCAATACATTGGAGAAAGGGATAATAAGCCTCATTTGGTGGAAGAAGCAAACGAAATGCGGGAAGGGTTGGAGCAAATTGTCAACGGAGAAGGCTTAGACAAAATCCCGGCTTTTGTAAAAAATGTCGATCTGACAACTGCAGTCAATGCTTTTCAGGATTATACATTAAGCTTTGATTTCAGTTCAGATGCTGCGATGTATACGGCAATAGGACTGGGAATTGGAGTAGCTGCTTACTACACGGCAAAAGCTGCCACCAAGCGCGTTGGAAAAGGCATTTACAGAATGGTTAGGTAAATGCATTATTAAATGCTGGAATAAATGTAGTGGTGGATGCTGGTAGTGGATG
>CAYOOQ010000031.1:4781-7992 GCA_964405675.1 uncultured Methanosarcinales archaeon
GTAGTGGATGGTGTAGTGGTTCCATGGTGGATACCATTGTAGATACTATAGTAGTTGCTGTAGTAGATGCTATAGTTAATGCCATAGTTAATGGCGTAAAAGCAGCGGAAAAATTTGAAAGATGTTTTATGGCAACTGCCCCGGCTAACGCCGGGGCTTTTTAATTTTAGAGCATTAGTTGTTAATGCAAAGATATATAAGATAAGGTGAAAAGAAAAAGCATTGAAAACAGAGGAAAATATGTTCCTCAAACAAGCCTTTCAAGATCGCTAGCTTTTACTGCATTATAAACTGAAAATTCGGCAGGATTCTTACTTATTATTTCCCGGGGAATTTTTTCCAGAAGAGCATTCCATTTTTCTTCAGTCAAACCCTTAAAAAATTCAGAGAAACTATTGCTTTCTTCAGTTTTTTTTTCGACATACAAATCATGCATCAGACTAATACTTTTAAGCATGGGCAGATAAGGCTGGAGGTCAGTTGTTGTTGACTCTGCTTCGCTGTCAATCCATGCAATAGGAGCCTTGTAAATTGAGTTTTTCCTTATATTTTCGGTTTTTAATAGAAGCTCTATGTCAAATGCAAATTTCTTTTCAACTGAAGGCTTGACAATCTCATTAATTATGCTGGAATCAAAAGCCTTGAATCCACATTGCGTATCAACAATATAGTTTAATTGGGGAACCATCCTTTTCCATGAATAAATAAACATTTTACCCCTGTCGTTTCTGGACCCCTCTTTTATAACAACTGAGCTACTCTCCCTTCTTGAGCCAATTGCTGATAGGTAACCGTCGTCCAAAATTGGCTTTGTCAATAAACCAGCTTGACCCAGATGAGTGGAGAGGTCTGCATCAGTATAGAGAATCACATGATTTTCTTTTTGTGAATTTGCTGCTTCATGCATCCCGTACAGGATTGAGCCACCTTTTTGGCTTTCCTTTGTGCAATGGAGACCATCCACTATATCAAGATTTTTTTTGATTGCCTCTTCAAGATATAAGACTTTCACATTTTCATATTTATTCTTGATAACCATTTCCCTGGCAATACCACCTGAGTTTTCAGGGCAACCATCATCAACCAGTATCAATTCCCAGTTATAATTCTTAAAGTCATTAAAAAGCCAATTAAGCTGGTTTACCTTGGCATTAAGGAAATCTTCACCATTGGGATGTTTGTAATTAGGCAGGATCCTGTTATTTTCTTTATACATAGCCAAAACAACTGAAACATTAGCCTGGTCTTTAAACCTGGATACGTAATGTTTGGACTTTGCAAGCTTCAAAGCGACCTTAAACATCAGAGGTGTATCAGAATCAGGTGAATATTGGTTTTCTAATGATGAATATCTATCTGGACATATCTCGTTGTATATTCTGTCCGCTATAAGGTTAACATCCCTTAAATCATCCTGTTTTCTTAAATCGATTGAATCTGGTGATTTGTAAATCAATTCCTCCAGAACTTCCTTTTCATCGTAAGCCTTTAATGCCATTTTAATGCCAAAGGAGAGATAATATGTTTAAAAATGTTATTCTTAAAATAAATTATATAATGTATTATTAATTACATACATATGCTCAATACACTATAGTCATAGTAATTATATGAATAATAATAATTAATAATAACTAATAATAATAATGATAGTAATAATTAATAAAAATAATATTAAGCTCAAATGAATTTTTGAATATGACATCGATAAAACACAAATAGAAACGAAAAGTATTTTGTAATTTTTAAATGAAAAATTAATAAAAATAGTTAATAAGTCTTGAAGTAATGCTTAAAAACAAAAATTCAAAAAAATAATTTAATGAAGTATAACAAAAATATTTTATATTAAATTACGATATGAGCAACAATATGGCCCCAAGAGAAGAAAAGGTAAGCGGTTTGATTGAGTCAAGCAAAATGGTTATTAAGGATTGTTGCCTTGAAAACGGGTCTATTGTGGCTGCAAATCCCATTAAGCCGTATTATCCAAAGGATGCCAAGAGCTATTTTTATGTATGGCCGAGGGATGCTTTTTTTACGTGCATGGCTGCAGATATTCTGCAAATAGAGGGAATCCAGGAAAAATATTTCAAATGGCTGATGGAGAGGGCAGAAAGCTGGAGAGAGACAGGGTTATTCTATGAAAAATACCATGTGAACGGGCTGCAGGCATTGCACAGGTTCCAGCCAGACCAGACAGGATGTGTTATTATTTCTGCCAGCAATTTTTTAAACAATGAAAAATACATCAAATACAAAGAGAGATATGAAAGACTTGTTGTCAATTCCGCCGAAGGGCTATGCAATGCATGGAATAATAAACATTTTTCAACACAAACTAATGATTTGTGGGAGGAAAAAAATACATTTCCTGATTTAGAAGACAATTTTATGTATTCACTTAGCGCCTGCATCAAAGGGTTGTCATGCGCAAATGAATTGTTTCCAAATAAAAGATATGCTAAAACAGCTAAAGAGATGAAAGATTTGTTGGTCGATAATGCAGAGGAAAAAGGAAACCTGTTTAGAGCTTTTGGAAAAATTGATGACCTTAGTATTGACGCCAGTCTGCTTGGTGTTATATGGCCCTTTGAAGTGATTGGATATGAGGATACACTGGCTGAAAACACATTGGAATTGATTAAAGAAAAACTCGTCAATGATTATGGGGTTTACAGGTATGAGAAGGATATTTATGATGGATGGATGCACAAAGGTGAAGGGAAGAATAAGGGGGCGGGATTCTGGCCTATCCTTAACTTTTGGATGTGCATTGTTTTAAATAAAATGGGAAAGAAGAAAGACGCAGAGAAATATTATCAGAAGGTTATTGATTCTTTGGATGGTGATCTTATACCAGAACAGATATTTAACAATAAGATACAAAAATCAGTCAGCCCGTTGTGCTGGAGCCACTCGATGTTTATTATTGCAACAAAGGAATTGGGATACATCGATTAAAGGAAGGGTTAAGTTATTGCACATTGCGATTAATTTCTTCTTTTGCTGAGACCTTGTTTATAAAAGGCATGTGGAATAAGCAATAGGTAAAAGATAAAAAATGAGATTTGCAAGGTTAAAAGTCTGCTGGTCTCCCTCAGGGCGTTTTGGCCCAGTCTCGGAGTAATCAGTCGTACAGGACTAAGGTGGCGGAGTATTTTGCAACCTTTGCCCTGTCTGAAAGCTCCACCATAGTAGGAGCCTGAGG
>CAYOOQ010000031.1:8092-11827 GCA_964405675.1 uncultured Methanosarcinales archaeon
GCCAGATATACCCGGAACATTTTCACAAGTATGATGTCAGAGATGCTTTAATTTAACAGTATTTAAAAGGATACCAAAACATATAAGAATGCAAAAGCATTTTACCAGTATTAATGGAACCGAAAAAAATATCAGCTAAGAAGCTTGATAAAATTGCTGAAGAGCTTAAGAAGGGCTCGAAGGATGCCATTGGAAGCTATCTTTACAAGGGCTACAGGATACAAGTTAGCAGATATAAACTGACTACATCTGAAAGGGTTTCACAATTGTACCACAGAAGAAGGGAGCAGGGATTGTGCATTGTCTGCGCAGAAAAAGTAAAAACTAAAAACCCTAAGACAGGCAAGCTTTACAGACTCTGCAACTATCACAGGAAAAAGATTGACAAGTCCAATTAAAAGAATCCTGAAACAGTCAAGAAGTTGTTCTAAGCTGGCACTAAGTGAAGGGTTAGTTTTAATCCAACCTTATAGTGATAGCTAAGCTGTAGAGGCGGGTTTTTGGCAAAAAAATAAAAAATTATTTAAACTAATGATACCATAAAATATATATGAACAAACAGGGTTTTTGTGTATGCCATAAGTGCAAATATTACATGCCGGCCATGCTGGGAATCGACTGTAGCTGTGTGAAATGCCCCATTTGCAATGAGAAGATGGAAAGTTCGGGCTATCATCCATTGAAATAACAAATGATTACAAACATTTAGAGAGGGATGCAATTATCAACTATTGTTACCTATTTCTAACCAAAAGCTTTGATATGATAAAAATATTAACCACTGAACCCAAAATTTGGTAATTGAACAAATAGATATTACTTAGTAAGGTATTTGACTGGAAAATAATCAGAAAAAAATTATTGGGAGAGGCAAAATTTTTGTTATTTTGAAATTCCCTGGAAAGCCAGAAGATCCTCGGTTGTAAGCTTGCCGCCCTTTTTGATTTTATCTTCCACTTCCTCGTGCTTGTTTTCAAGCTTCTTTTTGGTGACTTCGGCCTTCTCCTGCTTTGCCTTGTCCTTCTTTTTCTTAACTTCACCACGGACAATATTTAGCTCTGAATAAAGATCCTTTAATTTTTGGTTTAGTTCAGTGAACTTTGTCTTCACCTCGGAGAACTTGTTGAAGTGTTCTTCTTCTTTAGGCTTCATCTCATCAATTTCTTTAGACTTTTCCAGCATCTTGTTGTGCTGAACCTGACTTTTTGAAGCCTCATCTTTTATCTGCTTGGTTATGTCCCTATTGACCTTCCTTAAATCCTTGAGCTCTTTGTTTGATTCTTTTATTTTTTCGTTGATCTCTTTTACAACTCCAAACTCACCCATCTGGGCTTTAAGGCTTTTGATTTTTTTCATAAGCTTTTTTTCATTATCAAAAGACATAACTTCCGTTTCCATCTTTTTTTCAAGCTTATTAATCTGCCCCTGTATAAGGTCAGGATTA
Source organism: uncultured Methanosarcinales archaeon (assembly GCA_964405675.1). Classification (GTDB taxonomy): domain Archaea; phylum Nanobdellota; class Nanobdellia; order Woesearchaeales; family DSVV01; genus CAZBGG01. The sequence continues at coordinate 9,537 of CAYOOQ010000031.1, forward strand.
CCCTTCAAATCATGTTTTTCATAAACTTTATCCCTTTCAGCCTTCAATTGCTTTAAATCTTCCAAAACCTTGTTTATCTTTTCGTCGGTTTCAGACCTTTTTTTCTTGTTCTCCTGAACAGAAGAAGTCAGTTCGTCCCTTTGCTTTTTCAAATCTTTGATTTCCTGGATATTTTCACGGATTTTCTTGCTGAACTTTTCTTTTTCAGCATAGAGGCTTTCTTTCTCCTCGTTGAGCTTGTTGAGCTCTTCCCTGAGTCTTTCAACCTCTTTTCTCTTTTCGTCATAGTTCGCAGAACTTTGTTCCGTGTTTTCTTTATCCATGAAATCACACTCATTAAAATTTAATAAAAATAAAAAAATAAAAAATCTAACCGAACAAGGCGCCCAATCCTGCGGCAGCCTCTTCTTCAGATTTTTTCTCTTCTTCCTTGTCCTCTTTCTTGTCCTCGCTATCGTCAGACTTTTCTTCGGCTGCTGCTGGAGCTGCTGCCGGAGCTGCTGCTGGAGCTGCTGCTGCTTCCTTGATAGCTTCTTCAATATCGACACCATCAAGAGCTGCAACTAGAGCCTTAACCCTTGAATCATCAACTGTAACACCTGCGGCTTCAAGTACCTTTTTAACTGAAGCTTCATCGATCTTCTGATTTGCCTTATGCAATAACATTGCTGCGTATACATATTCCATTTTTATTCCCTCGTGATTTGATTTTATACCTGAGCTTTATCTTTTACGCTCTGCATCTGCATTTCTGCTTTAGCAATCAAGCGTGATGCAGTGTCCTTGTTTAGGACCGCTGCCTGTGTTGCGACGCCCATAGCATCCCTTGCAGCCTTCTTAACAATAATCTCTGTGGTTTCAGCTGTAGGATATGCTGCATAAACCGCCAGGTTGAATGCCTCACTGGCTAGCTGTTTTATGCTGTTTTTGTAGGCTTTCTCATCCACTGCCAATACATCCTGTGTAAGTATTGAACCGTCTTCATACATTGCCTTGATATCAAGACCAACCTCCATTGGCTCTATACCAAGCCTTGAAAGGATACCTGCAAGCTTTGCACTTATCTCGTCCCCTTCCTTTGCGACGACAACATCGTCTTTCACTGCGACTTTACCATTTTCAATAGCTGTCTTTATCTTAAATGCACCAAGCTCCCCTATAATCGGGCCAGGGGAAAATCCTGTAGGACCGGCCTTAACAACAACATCTTTAGGTACAATCTGTCCTGCCTTGGCCGCCATTGTGCTTTTGCTTTTTTCTGTAGTCTTGTAAAGTGTGAATGGATTCTTTTTGGTAAAAATTAATGCAGGCATGCCAACCATGTATTCTTCAAGTTTTTCTATGCCTTCCTTTTTATCCTTGACCTTATCTATGGCAATCTTGATAAGCCTTCTCTTAGCCATCCTGATCTCGGCTGTTTCCCTTAGGGTATCTCTCATCTTTTGCAATTGTTTTGCAGGAAGATACTGCATGTTAACCGCGCCCACAATTGGATATTCCTCCAATAGTGCCACAAGTTCATCAACTGCTTTTTTCTTCCAATCTGCAATTTTAGGTATTTCGGAACTCATTTTAATATCTCTACAGGTTTGCTCATAGTAAGCTTTAGGAACGCTCTCCTTACATTGTTACTCTGCCCCGGAAGGTGGTTCACCAGCTGATTGTAGATGTCAACAGCATTTCCTGCAACCTCTTCGGCAGGTGAATCCTCGTTTCCAATAGTACACTGCACCATAAGGCCATTCTTTGTTGCCATCTTGACGGTGTGCTGAAGCTTGTTGTAAACTTCACTAAGATTAGCACCTTTTGGAGGCACTACGCTTCCCGCCTTTGGGTTTGGCATTTTTCCCCTTGAACCAAGAATCTTACCAAACTGTGTTGCCACCTGGCTCATTATGTTTGCCTGTGCAATGAAAAAATCGTGCTCGTTTGCGAGCTTTTTCATCTGCTTTTTTTCAGAATAGGCTGGAAAATCTTCTGGAGTTATAACAGTATCGAATACTTTTTTTGCCTCATCAACAAGTTCCGGACCAACGAATGCTCCGATCTTTATTTTCTTACCTTTTGAGTATGGCAAGTTCGCGAAGAAGTCAACCTTTTGGTCCGGCTTTTTAAGGTCCAGGCCCCTCAAGGTGATTATAAAATCGTAATTTTGGACAAAATTTCTTTTCGGTGCGCTTTTTTTAAGTTCTTCAATAGCAGTAATGACGTTTTCTTTATTCATTCTTTACAACCTCCACCCTTCTATAAGCCATTGCTTATAGTTCTACGGGACTTCTGAATGCAATAAT
>CAYOOQ010000032.1:0-8081 GCA_964405675.1 uncultured Methanosarcinales archaeon
GGCATATGTTATTTGCTGACCTTTTCTGCCAGGTGCTGGAAATAATCATCTTGTTTTGTTTTAGCAAGCCTTTGAATAATAAGCTCAGGAGTTGAACTTGCAAGCTTTCCCATCACAGGGCTTCTTTCAAGAATGAGGTTAAATTTATCATCCAAGCCCTTTGCCTCTATGCCATCAATCCTAGTTTTCTCCGGCAGATTATTTACCAGTTCTTTTCCCAGATGAGTCGCAAACACAAGATAGAAACCTTTTTTGACAAAATAGTCGGCGGTTGCTGAGATTATGTCAGCAGCTACCCCAGGTTCAGTTATGGCTTCAATCTCATCTGCAAGGATGAAAGCATCTTTTGAGTGTTTCATTGAAGCCATCTGGTTCAGAAGAGCTTCAAAAGCACCTTGGTTCATTTTACCCTTGTTTTTTGCAAAATAATAGACCTCTTTTATCTGCGGAAGCCGAACCATGCCATTTAATGGAAGCCCCATCTGAGCCAAGATGATTACCTGGATTATATGCTCCAGTAAGGTTGTTTTTCCGCCACTGTTGGCACCAGTAAGGATAGAGCATTTATTATTCTCGTCAAGCATAAAGCTTACGGGCTCAGGTTTTTTGAGCATTATGTTCTTGCTATTTTGAATATGAAGGTCTCCCTGCTCCGGAAAGTATTTACCAGCAATCTTCCCGATACCTGCCAAAAAATCTATAATCAACAATTGAACCTCCAGATGCCTTATTAAAGAAGGAATTTTATGCAACTTTTCTTTATTTTTTTTAAGAGTCTCAGAAAATTCAGTGTATTTGAAAGCCTCCTGTTTTTTTATTGTGCTTGAAAGCTCCTCATGGTCTATTTTTACAGGGATGCCTTCAAGGAATATCTCAGGAGGGATTCCAGAAGATTTAATCTCATCTGTAATTATCTTTTTGATGCTATCAGGCATCTCACCGGATTCAAGCATCTTGAATACCTGGCTGCCGACAATAGTTGTGTCCTGCAGCTTCTCTGAAATATTTTTGTTTATTTTTTCAACAGAATCCTCAACTAGATCCACAGTTAGTTGCAATTTTTTGTTATCCAGAAAATTGAGAAGTTCTTTTAATTGGGAAACATCAAAGTAATCTTCCAAAAATTCGATGTTTTTTTGCCAGCCGGAAAGGATTATAAGGTACCTTTCAAGATAGATATCATCAATTGTATCGTAAAAAACGACGGAGCCAAAGTCCTCCAGTTGCATAACAAATTTTTGGCAGTCTATAGCCTGTACAATATCGTAGTCCCTTAACTCTTCAAGATCATGCATTGAAAACAAAAGGATGACAGGGATGCTTCGTTTTTTCAAGAGAGCATATGTTTTTTCATCCTCGGTAACAGCAGTTATTGCATATTCTGGCCGCCAGTAAGGCTTTGGATTTTTTAGCTTTTTAAGGAATTCATTTGAATAATCATTTTGAAATATTTTTTGCCTTTCTTTTATTTCATTGAAATCCACTGGCATTTCAAACAAGTCAAGAACATTTTTTGTTGCAGAAAAAACAAAATTTTTTGATATATTCTTCCTGAGAGACAGGTAAACCTTTTTTGCATCCCTTGTTTTCAGGATTTGAGGCGTTTTTTGCGCTTTTGCGACAGAAAACGGTGTCAAACCATTGTCAAGAATTGCTTTTTCCAAATCCATATATGTTCGCAAAAAACTTTTATTTTAATAATTTGGCATAGATGATACTTTATTTTCTATATAGAAATAACAAAAATTTTGGGTTTTTTATAGGCAATTATACTATTTATATAGCTAAATATTGATTATAATCACTTTCTAATAGTAAACTTTAAATAAGTGCTAAGTTTTGTCTTTCTATGGTCAGCAAAAAAGAGAAGGAAAAGATGTTGGTTTTCATAATTGGAGGGATTGAGGAATCATATATGTATGATATAAAGGAGGCAGACAATTCACATATTCTGGTGGCACAAAAACCAGATTTATTTGAAAACCCAGCCCATATAGAGGTCTTACTTCATAACGAAAAGACAAAGTTAAAAGATTATGAAAGAAGGATTTCAAAAAATTCTATTGATGGAGTTTTCACTGCTGACGTCTTTTATAAGAATGAAAAAGATTTTATGGTGAGGCTTGGTGGTAAAGCAAGTTTTAAAGGGGATTATAGAAGCCTTAAAAGATATTCTAAAGACGAACTTGATAAGATGATACATCTAAGAGGGCTTGAAAAGTCCGCTCTGGAGAGTCAGATGGGCAATCCCTTCCTCACTTATTTTCAGCCGGAAACCGCTAGATTAGATGAAGGACTTAGGGGATACCAGATGAAGGATGTGCATTTTGATTATTCACATATTGAAGAGGGTGATCATGGCTATGGTTTTGCAAGACCATCTACTTCAAAGGATTATAAGATTGCTGAAGAGATTCCAGGAATGAAGGTTGATGGAGGTCCGGTTACGTTTAAAAGAATAGGGACAAGGCAAAAAAAGAAGGCAGCCATCAAAAGTGCTTATGATATTTAAGGAAAGGCATGGCAAATGAAAATGATTCATAAACTGAACTCAGCTACTTTTGGAAAATTAGAAGGCTATTTAACTCAAATTATTTCAAGGGAAGTCTGAGCTAAGTGTGTCTAGAAATCCTATAGAAATTTATGGTTTTTTACATTTAATTTTTGAGGCAATGCCTTGCTTCTTTGGATGCCATACTAAGTCTCCTGATTCCTTCAATTAAATCTTCATCAGTATTTGAGACAAAATTTATTCTGGTGGTATTCCTAGTATTCCCATCATAATATGTCTGTTTATCTTCCTGAAGCCTTAAATTATATTTGGAATATGCTATTTTAACCAAGTCACTGACATTTATTTCATTTGCAAAACGACATTGAATGAATACTCCTCCATTCGGGCTACTCCACTCAAAATCCTCATTATCATTGAAAAACTTTTGAAGAGTGGACAGTGCCAAATCCCTTTTTTTCTTGAAATGATCCCTTAGTTCCTTAAAAATAATCATATTATCAAGTGCACTTTGACAAATCTGCTGGCTAAGTGAAGATGTGCTTATGTCATCTGTGTATTTTAAAGGTAATATATCATTGATAAATTCTTTTTTTGCAATCATATAACCTATTCGGAGACCAGGAGCCAAAATTTTTGAAAAGCTGCCTATGTGGATTGTATTTGCCGGCGCTCTATCCAAAATATTATTGGGAAACTCATCATCGTAATATAGAAAATTGTACGGATTATCTTCCACAATAATTAGATTTCTCTCATTGGCAACCTTCCCCAGATAATCTTTGGCTACATCAGAAATACTTTCTCCAGTGGGATTCTGGAAATTGGAAGTTAGATATACTACGTCTGGTTTTTTATTATCTGCTCTTAACCTTAGTGTTTTTTCATTTTCAAAGGATTCTATGCTTAAATTCTTAATATCTTTTAGTATTCTGACAACCCCAAAAAAAGCAGGTTCCTGTAATAGGATTTTACTCATGCCCTTATTTTCAAAATTCCTAAAAACGACACGCAATGCCTGTTGAGCTGAAGAAGTGATAAGAACATTTTCCTCTGTGAAATTGTCACCGTAAAGGTTCGCTATTTGTCTCCTTAATTTAAAAAAACCCTGAGGATGTGAATAGTTAAGCAAATTATTGATGTCAGTTCTGGATATGATGTCTTTTAAAAAATTCTCAATCAAGGGAACCTTGCCTAATGAGCCTGTTGCAAAATCTATTTTGTGCATGTTCCATCAAATGAAAGGGTTGTATTTTAATTTATTGCATAATTTGCCTGTTGAATAAACTAAAGACTAAGATTTAAGCTAAAAAAGGTGAAAAATTATGAGAAATACTGTGTTAATGACCAGATTATTATTGTATACTGCTGAACATTTTATTAATAATGCCTGCCTGAAATGTTATCCATTTTCGTTCGCGGACTAAGTGTTTTAAAGTTATATTCAACAAAAAATTAGTTTTCCAGCCTATCTTTCCACATATATGAAGTGTCAATGTATTTATTGCTAACTATTTTTATTACTTCAACAAAAAATATAGTTGCTATTGAAGCAATTATGCTTATTATCCAAAAATTTATTTCCAAGGGTACATGGGAAAAAATATTTGCAATTGGAGCCAGATATATTGTCATCAACACGAGGACAAGGGTGAATAATGCTCCTATGTTGACCCACTTATTGCTGAATATCCCTATATTCAGGAGGTTCTGGTTCAATGATTTGAAATTAAATGTGTAGGCAATGAACATAAGGTTGTTGACTGCAAAAATTGCGCTTCTTGCATAATCCAGATCCTTATGAGGGTTGGCATAAATAAATACTGCAATTAAAACAGCTGTCATAAAGACCCCTAGCGAAAGGGTCAAGAAAATGTTTCTTTTGTGGAGTATCCCTATATTGGTTGCTCTTGCCGGCCTTTTCATAATATTTTTTTCGCCAGGCTCAACACCAAGCGATATTGCAAGAACTTCCCCACCTATGACATTGATGAATAAAATCTGCAGGGCAATCAATGGGAGGTACTCAAATCCAAGAATAGCTATACCAACAGCGATTATCATAACCTGGGCAAAGTTCGTTGAGATGAGGTATGATGTTATCTTTTCTATGTTATCAAATATTCTCCTTCCTTCTTTAACTGCTGTTACAAGTGTCTTGAAATTGTCATCCTGAAGAACTATGTCGCTTGCCTCCTTTGTAACATCGGTTCCTTTCTTCCCCATTCCCACACCAACATCTGCTGCCTTAACAGCTGGCGCGTCATTTATCCCATCGCCAGTCATCGCAACTATTTCATTATTCATTTGTATAGCTTTTACCAACCTGTACTTATCATCCGGCATGGTCCTTGCGAAGATATCTGTTTTCGTGACAATCTTTGCCAACTCTTCATCCGACATCTCACTTAATTCCTTTCCTGTAATCACCTGCGGATTGTTGGTCAGTTTTATCTGCTTAGCTATCGCCTTTGCTGTGGCAGAATTATCACCTGTAACCATCTTTATTTGTATGCCTGCATTTTTACATATGGCTATAGTCTCCTTTACACCTTCCCTTGGCGGGTCTTTCATGGCAACAAGCCCCAGAAATATCAAGTCGTTTTCAGAATCATTCTTATCGTGGCTGCTAATTTCCGGCTTATAGGCAAGGGCCAAGACCCTTAAAGCCTTTTCGGCATATGAATGGTTCTTTTCAAGAATCTTATTTTTTGTATTCTCATCGAGAGGTACTATTTCATCATCTTTTCTCAGTTGTGAACATTTATCAAGGATAATTTCAGGAGCGCCCTTGACAAAAGAAGTATCTTTATTATTTTCAGGGTTTTTATTAATTGTAGACATCATTTTTCTTTCTGATGTAAACATGTATTCCTTAATTCTTTCAAATTTCTTGTTTAACTCGTCTTTACTTTGCCCTGTTTTTTTACCCAGAGTAACAAGCGCCCCTTCTATGGGGTCACCCTGTATATTGAATTCTCCATCATTGTTAACTAGATAGGAATCATTACAAAGCATGCCCGTTCTTACGAGCTCGTTTAATGCCCCATGATCAGATATTTTAATTTCGTTACCTTCGTGTTTAATTGAGCCTTCAGGATTATAACCTACTCCTTCAACATCAAATTCTTTTTCATGGGTATATATCTTTTCTATGGTCATCTCATTTTGCGTCAGGGTTCCTGTCTTGTCAGTGCATATAACTGTTGTTGAGCCAAGACTTTCAACGGAAGCCATCCTCCTCATGGTGGCCCATTTTTTTGACAAACCAAATACACCTATTGATAATGTAAGGGTTAATGCAAGGGGAAGGCCTTCTGGTATTGCGGCAACTGCTAATGCAATGGTAACCGTCAAAAGTTCAGGTAAGGGCGCCTGCTGTAGGAAACCAAGTATACCAACCAAAAGAGCAGCGGCCAGAGCTATAAAACCAAGTTTTTTCCCGAGTTTGGATATTTTTCTATGTAGGGGTGTGTCAGATTCCTTCTGTTGTATATCCTTTGCTATTTTTCCTATTTCGGTATGCATTCCAGTTGCAGTTACAACAGCCAAACCTTTTCCATGTACAATGAATGTTCCAGAATAAATCTTGTCATCTGCTTCCTTCCGTACTGTGTTGCTCTCTCCAGTGATGGGAGATTCATCTATCTTGAGATCAATTGATTCAATAATTTTAGAATCCGCAGGAATTTTGTCCCCCATTTTTAAGACGAGAACGTCCTCAGGAACTATGTGCTTTGATTGCACTTCAATCTTCTTACCATCCCGTATAACGTATACCACCGGCTCTGAAAGTTTCTTTAATTCCTGTATCACCTTCTCGGCTTTTCTTTCCTGAAAAAAACCTGTTAGAACAATTACGACTATGATAATTAGTATAAAGTAAAATTCAATTATATCATTGGTAATATAGGAAATTCCTGCTGCAATTGCCAGTATAAGGATTAGTATGCTTGCAAACTGTCTTTTAAGTATTTCAAGATCCTTATTTTTCTTCTCTTCTTTCAATTCATTAGGGCCATATTTTGAAAGATTCTCTTTTACCTGAGCACTCGTCAATCCTTTTACCAAATTAATTCACATATATTTTTCCTTAATGCCATCTTATATACTTTTTGGTTTTCCGCCGGGAAATGATTAACTGATTGTCAAAAAAATCATCTTACAGAACACAGATAATCAGTTTTGAGTTTTGAGTTAACAGTTCTGAGAACTCAAGATTGGCATTCATCCCTGAATCTTTAACATCTGGTTCTTAAACCATCAATAAAACTCAAAACTCTCTCCTCTCACAACTCAAAACCTTCAAACCCAGTTCTTATACCAGCAATAAACCTCATAACTCACAACTCGTAACTCAGAACTCATAAACCCTATTTTACCCCAAAAATTTATAAACCTTGTTTCATTTTACCAGATGTAGTCGTAGGGAGTGTTGCCAAATACAACTTTTTTTGAACCTGATGGTGGATAATTTACGTTGATGTTTAAGAAGTGATTATGTCTGATTTTTGAGTTTAGCCAAAGGTTGCCAGCTTACAGAGGATGCTTTGAAAGAGTGGAGAAGTTCAGCTCGTTTGTTTTTGTGAAGAATTAAATCTTCACTTGATTTTCAATGATAAATGGAAGGTGGGAAAATGAAAAATAAAACAAATAATGGAAAAAGTTCAGGGGTGAAAGGAGAAATGAAAGAAGGAAAAGAAGAGATGAAGGAGTGGCTTGAGGACATGAAGAAAAGTACCAGAGAAAAGATGGCTCAAATGAAAGGAAAAGCACATGAATTTAGAGGGGGTGTCGATAGCTATATAGAAAAAAACCCTGAAAAATCAGTATTAATAGCTGCAGGGGTAGGAATGGTTGCCGGAGTAATCATTGCATCAGCTTTTATGAGAAGGAGACATTGAAATATTTTATTTTTTTATAATGCTTATTTTTGGGTGGATTTAGTTTTTTTGAGTGAACTTGGTTTTTTACTGTAAAATTGCATATAAAAAATATGTAGGAGGGGGTTGAAAATGGCTGCTGAAGTCGCAAGAAAAATGGTTGAAAAATCAGGGGTGGATGTTGATAAATTGCTTGATCTTCTTATTAAGAATGCATCGGCGGAACTTACAACATACTACTATTATACGATATTGAGGGCAAATCTTATTGGTTTTGATGGAGAGGGCTTAAAAGCGATAGCCGAGGATGCGAGGATTGAAGACAGGAATCATTTTGAGGCGTTAATGCCAAGGATATATGAACTTGGTGGAAAACTTCCGGATAATATGAAAGATTTCCATGATATGTCCGCATGTCCTCCGGCAAAGCTGCCGAAAGACCCCTCGGATGTGAATGCCATTGTAAAAGTTTTATTGAAAGCAGAGCAATGCGCTGTTGCAGGATACCATGAAATCTGCAATATGACCGCGGGGAAAGACCACAGGACATATGATCTTGCTTTAGCAATATTAAATGAAGAAATAGAACATGAGGCATGGTTCACTGAGTTTCTTGGGAAAGGGCCTTCAGGTCATTTCAGGAGACCGAATGGAACAAACAGCCCTTTTGTCTCTAAATTCCTCCA
>CAYOOQ010000032.1:8181-10320 GCA_964405675.1 uncultured Methanosarcinales archaeon
TTTTGTATTTTCATTTCTTTCCTGGCAATTGCTTTTGAAATATCAAGATTTAGTTCATCGCCACCTCTGGTCCTGTCATCATTTTTTATGTATTCAATTGAGTCTATTATTGATTGGTTGTTAAATTTACCACAAAAAAGAAATGGCCTAATGAATCCCGCAAGACCAATATCGGCAATAATATCTGCATCCTGTAGAATCTGGAGCTCAATAGATTTTTCCTTAAGATTTTTGCCCCTCAAATCATGGTTTTGGATAAGATATAGAACTTCATTAATAAAAGATTCCGAGTGTCCCTGCCTTTTCAAATATCTTCTTGCAATTGGAACACTTAATTTAGAATGCTTATGCCATTCTTCATGAATATTGTGCTGTAAATCATTTTTTGAAAAAAGCTTCGAGGGCTTTAGCTTTATTTTCCCTATATCATGTAATAGAGAGGCAGTGAGCAATTGTTGTTTTTTCACTTTTTCTTCCATTCTACTGATTATATCCTTTACAGATTCATAAACCCTTAATGTGTAAAAAGTCTCATCAAAAGGACCATGACTAAAGTGAGGTGTCTTATGAAATTTTTCTTTAACAAAGCCATATATTTTTTTATAATCAGGATTCTTGTCAATCTTGTTCATTATATGAGATAAGAAATGAATAATTTATAAAATTAACCTTAATATTCTGTGAGGTTTTTAATGAAAAAAGATTTGGCAGAAAGGAATCAAATATTGTTTCTTAAATAATTTTTTAGCTCAGAAGAATCAGAATCCATTTTAAAGAAAGCATCTGATTTAATCTGATTTTCTAAACCTCTGAATCTTTCTTCCCTTTCGGGTATGAACCCCAGTGCTTCTTTTATAGTGTCCTCAAACTTGACGGGTAATGCAGTTTCCATGGCAATCATAGGCACATTGTTGTCTTTATATTGCATCGCGACATTTACCGCATCGGCTGTATGTGGATCAATAATAGTTTTAGTGATTTCATATATTTTATTAATTATATGGAGTCTTTCGTCGTGTGTTGATTTACCTGCATAGAAACCATGTTGAGCAAAAACATCACTATTTAGGCTGTAATCAGAAAGGTCAACCTTCCCATTTCTGGAAAACTGCTGCATATACTTTGAAACATTCTCAGGATTATTACCCAATAATTCAAATGCCAGCCTTTCATAATTTGATGCTTTTGAGATGTCCATTGATGGACTTGATGTTATCTGAGCAGGGGTTGTCTCATAAATCCCAGTATTAATTAATCTTGCAACAACATCGTTCTCATTAGTTGCAACAATCAGCCTCCTGATTGGAACTCCCATCTTTTTGGCAATATACCCAGATAAAATATTACCAAAATTTCCAGTTGGCACAACAAAATCAACCTCTTCGCCAATTTGATCTGTAACCTGCAGATATCCTGAAACAAAATAAGGTACTTGTGATGATAACCTCCCCCAGTTGATGGAATTAACGGCACCCAAACTACTGAATTCAGGGTCTTTTTTAAGCTCTTTCACCAAATCCTGGCAATCATCAAACCGACCATCAATTGAAATGTTAAAGATGTTACCGCCTGTTAAATAACCCATCTGGGCTTTTTGAAAATCACTCATTCCAATCAAAGGACTAAGCATAAATAGTTTTATCCTGTCAAGACCTTTAAATGCAGCTTCCGCCGATGAACCAGTGTCTCCGGAAGTGGCACCGAGAATTACCAAATCCTGATTTCTTTTATGAAGCTCATAATTTATTTCCTGGGCAAGCTGCTGGAGTGCCATGTCCTTGAAAGCAGCAGTGGGTCCAAGGGAAAGATTTTGGATGTATAAGCCTTTCTCAACAGGCCTTATAGGCGTGATGCTTCCATTTTCTGAGTTAAATTTTTCATTAGAATAAGCCTTTTGCAAAAGTTTTTTTAATTCTATATCGGAAATTGTTCCCCCCATTAACTTTTTTTTGATTGAAAAAGCAATTTCATCATAAGAGGCGTTTTTCAACTGCAATAATTCTTCAAGAGTTATTTTAGGATATTGGGCTGGAACATACAAGCCACCATCCGGCGCAAGCCCGTGAAGCAGAACATCAGAATATGAAACCTTATCCTTTTTGGTGTCCCTCGTACTTATCAGGAAATTATCCATACGGA
>CAYOOQ010000032.1:10420-11752 GCA_964405675.1 uncultured Methanosarcinales archaeon
CATTGGGATAAACTATGGAAAAAAGATGATTATTACGCCTATCATGATATTCCGTTAGATACAGACGGAATATCACATTTATTACTTTCGGCGTTAAGTGATGTGCCGCCAAAACAATCCTTACTTGAAGTTGGTGCTGGACCAGGTACAAGAACAATACCTATAGCAAAAGAAAAAAATCTGGATTTAACGTTGGTTGACTTACTTGAGAGCGCAAAAAATCTAGCATTGAAGAGATCTGAGAGATACGGTGTTAAATGTGATTATCTGATTGGTAACGCTTTGGACTTGCCAGTTCCCGATGAAACATACGACAACGTTTGCTCAATTGGGCTTAATGAACATTTCTTTGGTGAAAAAAGATACAAATGCTTTTCAGAAATGTCCAGAATAACTAAGCCAGGTGGAAAAACTATAGTGATTGTTCCCAATAAGTTTGGAAGCATTAGGATTGAGCAGATAATAAAAGAGCTTTCAGGGAATTGGGTTTTTGGCCCTACCTACCTTTTTAGCCATGGAGAGTTAAAAGAAAAAATGTATTCAACAGGTTTTTCAAAAGTTGATATGTATGGAGTCTCTGCATACACTCAACCGATAAGATTGTTACCGAGAAATATTCAAAGAAAGATTTTTAAGAATGAAGAACTTTGGGGGAAAATGGTTAATTTGCCAGGAAACCTTAACGAAAAGTCGAAAATTAACAAATATTTTGGGGAAGAGATAATGGCTGTTGGTTATAAGTGATTAAGTATTAATATAATTAGTAAATTACAATTGAAATCTGATCGAATCGGACAAAAAAAGAACAACATTAAAAATATAATAAAGGTGAAAAATAAAATGACAAACCCAAGAGCAAAATTAGATACCACTAAAGGTGAAATGGTCCTTGAATTATTTGAAGATAGGGCTCCCTTAACAACAAAGAACTTTATTAACCTTGCAGAGAAAGGGTTTTATGATGGATTAAAGTTCCACAGGATAATAAGAGGTTTCATGATACAAGGAGGTTGTCCAAAGGGAGATGGAACCGGAGGGCCCGGGTACGAAATTAAAGATGAGTTTCACCCATCACTAAAGCATAATAAGTTAGGTATTTTATCAATGGCTAATGCAGGACCTAACACGGGAGGCAGCCAATTTTTTATAACCTTGGCCCCCACCCCTCACCTGAATAACAACCATAGTGTTTTTGGCCAGCTAATTGATGGGAAAGATGTCTTAAAAGACATAGGGAATTCTAAAACAGATTATAATGACTCTCCAAAAGAGGATGTTGTTATCAATAAGATTACTATTGAAAGGAATTGACATCAAATTTTTGTTTTTTTA
>CAYOOQ010000033.1:0-11705 GCA_964405675.1 uncultured Methanosarcinales archaeon
ATTAGACTGCTTGAAAAGGAGGTTGTTAATATAGGGGGAGGGAAAATTTCTGAGAAATTTCTATTTTGCTATTAATAATATAATATACTGTAATATAATATAATATGATAAATCGGATGTTGTTAAAATTAAATTGCAAATAAGATTAATATTAAACATAAAAATTAAGATTTAAACAAAAATCAAAACAAAAAATTAAGATTAAAAATAAAAGCTAAGTTAAGATTGAAAATAAAGTTTAAGATTACAATGAAATTTCAGTTTATTGGAAAATAACCTCGTGGAATTTTGGCTTCTTCCTTTGGAACCAATATCATATCATTACTCATTAGTGTTGTTGGGTTATAAATATGCATATTAATTATTTTATTGAATGTATCCCATGGTATTTCTTTATTTTTGGCTTCTTCCTTCCATATCCTATAAAGGGTGTTGCCGGCGCCTAATTTTCTTTCTTTGAAGAGTTCAGTAAATAAAGGTTGCTGGTGGATGTTTATGCCTTTAAGTGTGCCTTCTAGTGCATTATCCCTGAATGTTGCAAGGGCATTTACATTTTTTATGTAATTTTTTGTTTCCCTTGGCAAGTATTTAGAAAAATCTTCATATGATATGTTGGCTTTGTTGAGTGACTCGTGGTCTTTTATGCCAAGAACAACTCCATTGTCTGAATATCTGAAAATTTCTTTTGGGTTGATACCTATTTCATCAAGATTGGTGGCTAAAGTTCTCATTACATTACCATATCCCCAATTATATACTGCTATTTCAACCTGGAGCTTTTCATTAAGTTTTGGGATTGTATTGTGGAACCCATATTTTTTGTGATGACGCATAGCAGCTTTAATTCCTTTTATTGGATGGTATGATTCATCAATTGAATGATTGCTTAGTAATCCGCTTTCCGCCTTTGCTTGTTTCATTAGCTGACCCCAGCCGCTTGCCCCTGCACGTGATTTTGGGATCCTTTCTCTCATCAGTAGATAAGGGCCGATTTCCTGGGCAATTAATGCATAGTTCTTGCTGTTGATAAGCAAGTCATCAAATTTGCTTAATTTAGTGAATATCCTGGAATAAGTTCTGATGTTCCATTCTGAAGAAAGTATATTTTCTTTTAATCTTTCTTTGACTTTGTCCTGTAATAATGAATCAAGATTATCTAGTGATGAATAATCTATTATATCTATTGCTTTGTCAATTGTTTTTGGGTCGTACGGGTTAATTTTAATTGTTTTTTTTGTTTCAAAAGTTTTTTGTGTTTTGTCTTTTGTTTGAGTTTCAATAATCAGGTCTTTTCCAGGTTCAAACTTTTTAATTATATTATCTATTGTGCTGTGTTCTGTTATTGGTGGCCTGTCTATACTTTTTTTTTCTTCAGTTACAATGTCTTGTTCATATTGGTTTTCAGGTTTTGTATAATCTTGTGTGTCTTTAAAATATTGTGTTGCAAGATATGTGTTTCCTATGATTGTTGCGCAAATGAGGCCACCTATGATTTTTTTTATTTTTGAGGTTTTGTTGTCTATTTTTGGCTTTTCTTTTACTTCTTGCGAACCAAGAATTCTCTCTTTGTCTTTGTACCTTCTTTTTTCTGCCATTTTTCAATCTTTTACATGGTTTTGGTAAATCAGATATATCCGTAGCAAATTTCTAAATTATAAACTGGCCTCAATTTTTTTCATTTTTTATTTCTTCCTTTGTTTTTTGTTTTCTTATCATTATTGAACAATTCTTGCTAAGTTTGTGGGTTCTCCAGTTGAATAGTTTGGAAATCCTTCGCAGTTAATTTCGTTTGATTTTGATGCTCCGTATTCAGATTTCTTTGGTTTGCTCCCAAAGTTTTTTTCATAGGTTGATATTACGGTTCCGTTGAAAGGGACAGTTTTTATTTCCATTTCATATGTTCTTTCTCCCGGCCATTTGATTCCATATGTTTGTAGATTGGGTTCAGTATAAACTATCCTGTTTCCTTTCAGTTGTTCAACCTTTGAATCTACAATCTCGGTGTTCATGGCTGCGTGCGCCATAAATGCTGAAGCAACAACTGCTGCCAGCCCTTGTTTAAAATTTTTTAATCTCATATTCACTACTTAAAAGTAGGTGTTATTTAAATGTTTTGATTTTTACTACTCTACAAGGACTTTATTTCCTTTGTTATGCGGAAAATTGGTTTTTTTCTCTTTCTCTTTTTAAATGTTATTATTTCTGAGGGTTGTTTTTCTACGCTGAATTTGTTTTGGCAATCTTTAAAAATCATTGAAAATTACACTTTATTGGGTGATGATGATGGATGGTTGTATTTTTTGTAAGATTGTAAAGGGAGAAATCCCAAGTGAGAAGATTTATGAGGATGAATTTGTGATGGCTTTTATGGATATATCTCCTGCTAATAAAGGGCATGCGCTTGTTATACCAAAGGAGCATTATGAGACTATGCTTGACATACCTGAAAAGCTTCTGGAAAAAGTGGCTTCAGGAACCAAAAAGGTTGCTGGGGCTATGGTTGATGGCCTTAGTGTAGAAGGATTTAATGTTTTGAACAATAATAAGAGTGTTGCCGGCCAGGTTGTTGATCATCTGCATTTTCATATTATACCCAGGTTTGAAGGGGATGGTGTTGATATGAGTTTTCCCCATACTAAATATGATGAAGGGGAAATGAAGGAATATGCGGAAAAAATAATGAAGCATATTAAGGATTAATTATTATTTTTTGATAAAAATTTTTAAATCAGTTATTTTCTTTATTTTTTATGTTGATTTTGGATATTATTTTTTATCTGGCGATTACCTTTTTTAGTATAGTCTTATTGTTTTTTTTGTTCTGGAAATTTTGGTTTTTGAGGGACCCAAGGCGAAGGATTCCTGGTGGAAATTCTATAGTAAGCCCTGCCGATGGCAAGATAAATAAGATAATAAAGGGATACAAAAAAAAAGAATACATTAACAAAGGTTTTATGGGGAAGGTTAATACTCTTGCAAGTGATGTTTCTGAAAGCTATTATTTGATTAATATCGTAATGACTCCGCTGGATGTTCATGTGCAGAGGTCTCCCATAAAGGGTGAAGTTATAAAAAAAAATTATTTGAAGGGTAAATTTAATAATGCAATCAGGGCTGGAATTGCAATTGAAAATGAAAAAAATGAGGTCCTTATACAAGGTGATATAAGGGTTAAAGTAATACAGATTGCAGGATTTCTTGCAAGAAGAATCGAATGTTTTGTTGGTTTAAACCAAAAATTAAATAAGGGTGAAAGGATAGGGCTGATTAATCTGGGGAGCCAGGTTAGTGTGATTGTACCTTCGGAAGTTGAGCTTAGTGTTAAAGAGGGCCAGCGTGTTTGTGCCGGAGAAACAATTATAGGAAGATTGAAATGATTGGAATGCTTTAACTTTTAGTTATCAGATATTAAATGGTAGTAAGTGATGTAAGTTGTTAAGGTATTTCAAAGGGTAATTAAGTGGATTTCAAAGTATATTAAATTATAATCAAAGTATATCAAGGGAAATATCAAAGTTGATTAAGGTTATTGATGAGTTTTAGGGAATGTTAAGGAATGTTGGAAAGCTCTAGAAAATATTATGGGTGTTAAATTATATCAATGAATTTAAGGATATCAAAGTTTGTTAAATGATGATGATAGGGATTAAGAATGGAATTGTTAAAAACGCTAAAGGTTGCAGATTTTATTACAATTGGTAATTTTTGTGCAGGGCTCTTTTCAATATTTTTTTGTATGATGGGTGAGCTATCAGTGGCTGCGTTCTTGCTGTTTGGTGCTTTTGTCCTGGATTTTCTGGATGGCAGGGTTGCAAGGTACACTAATTCTGCTAATAAGTTCGGAAAGGAGCTGGATAGTTTGGGTGATATTGTAAGCTTTGGGGTTGCCCCTGCTGTTTTTGGTTTTGCTGCAGGCCTTAATGAGCCATTTCATATGATTATATTGGCTTTTTTTGCTTCATGCGGGATGTTGAGGCTTGCCCGATTTAATGTGTTGAATATAAAAGGTTTTTTGGGATTGCCCACAACCACAAATGGATTTATTTTTCCTGCCATTTATTTTATGCTTGGGTTTTTTGATATGGGATTTAATGATTATGTACTTGTTGTTTATTTATTGGTGGCAATACTTATGATTTCGGATATAAAAGTGAAAAAAATATAAATGGTATGGATAACAAGGATGAAGATACAAAATGGATATGACTATTGGTGGAGTTGCTTTAGGAGAATTTTTTTCAAACAAAATATTTCTGAGTGCCCTACTGGCGGTATTTTTGGCGCAGATATTTAAATTTATCAACAAGTTGGTGATGACCAAGAATTTTGATATCACTAAGTTATGGGAGACTGGGGGTATGCCTAGTAGTCATTCGGCACTTGCTTCTTCTCTTGCTTTAGCCACAGTATTAAGTGAAGGTGTTACTACAGTTTCTGTTGTGACTTTATTTTTGTGTCTTGTGATTATAAGGGATTCTTTTGGCCTGAGGCAGGAAACAGGTAAGCATGCAAAGGCTATAAATATTATTGTTAGAGAGATTCGTGTTAAGAAAAAGCTTGATATAAAAAAGCTTAGTGAGGTGGTAGGACATAATTTTTTGGAAGTTGTTTTTGGAATAGTCGTTGGATGCCTCGTTACTTTTTTTGTTTTTTATGCCGATTTTTCTTCCTATACCCCTTTTGGTTTGATGGTCATCATGACACTTTATTATGCTCTGCCTGGACTTGTGGCTAATATGATGCCTATTTTTGTAAAAAATAAATTCAAATCCCTTGCTGTTCCTGTTGATTTTGGAGCAAAATTTAATGGGAGAAGGGTTTTTGGTGATCATAAGACACTAAGAGGATTTATTTTTGGTATAATTGGTGGTTTGGTTGTGGGATTTTTACAATTTCTTTTGAGTGATGTGGAATTTTTTAATACTATTAGTTATGTTGATTATACTCTTTTTACATCGTTGTCTATAGGGGTTGTTTTTGGATTTGCTGCTCTGATGGGAGATGCTGTTGAAAGCTTTATTAAAAGGCAGATAGGTATAAAGCCTGGTAAACCATTCATACCTTTTGATCAGATGGATTATGTTGTTGCTATTGCTATCTTTTCATACATTTTTAAGCCATTAGACCCAGCTATGTTTTTGATACTTATTTTCATGGGAATTTTACTTTCTTTTTTGACGACAAAGATAGGTTATTTATGCAAAATAAGAAAAGAGAAATGGTGATATTGCAACCGGAATAGCCAGACCATACTTTTTTATTAGATTTTTTAGAAGAATTTTTTTTTGTTTTATTTGTTCTTTTTTAACATATTTTACTGCCTCATGGCTTGCTATGCCTACTCCTGTAAGGAAAAATAAAAATGAACTTAGCAGAAGAACATTGGAGTCATTTATGAAAAAGAATATTGCTGCAGAGGGGATGTATAATATTTTTGCAATGTCGTAAAAATATGTTAATGTGAAAAATGCAATTGAAATTACGAATGATGCGATAAATGTTTCTAAGAAAAATGAAAAAAGCACAAATAAGAATAATGTGTAAGCCATGTTCTGGAATAGTATAAAGTATTTTTTCCCTATTTCAAGCTCTTCCGGGGCTATTAATGCCAGAAGGTATCCCGCCAGGATTCCTGTGAAGGCAGTTATTGGTACAAGCATATCAGTTGACATTTTGATTTTTATTTTTCGTTAAAGTTAAATATTCAAGGGCTTTTTCTTTTATGTCTTTTGCTAGGTGTTTTGAAAAATGTATTGAGCCAGCTTTGGCATGGCCGCCTCCCTGTATCATTGAGTAGGGGAATTCTTTTATAAGTTCTTCTTTTATTTTGTTCATGTCAAAATCCAGGTCCTTGTTTATTCTGAAGGTGATAATTTCGCTTCCATAACCAAGCATTGCAACGGGCATGTTTTCAGTTTCTTCAAGTTTTTTTTTTGTAATTGAGGTAATCTTTGAGTTTGAAAGCCCTTTCAAGTTGAACGTATTTTCAATGTCAATGGAAGCCACCAGGTAGTTGTCTTTTTTCTTGTAATCAAGGTATTTGAGTGCAATTTTCTCTACAATTTTTTGTTCTTTCTCCAGTTCTTCCTGAACAAGTCCTATAAGTTTGTTCATTTTATCAATGTCGCCGAAAATCAGATTTTGAATGTAGCTTCTTGCTTCTGAATTGCCGATGCTCTTCACTTCAAAGTCAATCATCTGCGCAGCTGACTTTATAAAATCTAAGCTATACCCATTATTTTCGATGATTTTAATGTAGTTGTCAAGTTCTTCTGCTTCTGATTTGTCAGCAATTGATCCTGTGGCTGCGTATAATTCAGGGTTTTCAATTTTTCCAATTTGGTTTGCAACTTCTGCAGCAAGCATTGAAGCCGTGATTTCACTTTTTCCAGAGTTAATGTGTACTGATAAATATTTTTCAACGTCCGGGCATATGGGATGGTGGTCAATGACTATAGGTTTAAGACCATATAGATTGAGTTTTTTTAAAGCCAGAAGGTCTTCTTGTGTGCTTCCATTGTCGACAACGATGATTAATGGAAGTTTTCTGTTAAATCTTTCGGCTTCTGAAAGCATTATTGATATGTCCTTAGTTGCGTCAGTATAATCGTAATAAGGTGTTCTGGTGGGAAATCTTTTGTAATAGAAGAAGAAATCACTTTCTCGTGTGTGCACATCGTACATTTGCTTTTGTATGGCTTTTTCCAGAACGAGGGCTGCGCAATAGCCGTCACAGTCTGCATGGTGTCTTATCCAGACCGGATGTTTGTTTTTTATTGCTTCTTTTATTTCTTCTGATGCAAGAATTATATTGTCCTTGATTTTTTCAAGATTTTCTGAATTTATCAAGAGATTTTGTTTATTATTCATTGTGTCCCCATTGAATCAGCAGGTCAACGCCTATTTTTTCCAGGCCATTTGGTATGTCACACGATCCAAAACAGGATCCTGCCCAAATAATTATTTCTGCACTAGTATTTTGCTTTAAATAATCTTGTATCTCTTTAGCTTTTGGCTTGAGACCATCAGGAAGCTGAAGGCATACAATGCGTGCTTCTTGTGTTATTATCTTTTTAACTGCTTTTTCTAATTCTAAATTTATTTCCATTGAGAAGAAGATGAATGAAAAGGAATATAAAATTTTTGTCCGGAGTTACATGAGCTCTTCTGAATCCATCATGACTTCGTCCAATTCGAAGTCAGAGTAGCTCTTTTTGTTCAGGACAGATCTTAAATCTTCCTTGTCTTTATTCTTTTCATAGTCTATATCTTCAAGCAGTTGGAGGTCTTCTTCCATTTATATCACCTAAAAGACGGGTTCACGCCATTTATCGGTTTTTTTCCATTTCTTTTGTTCTTTCTCTTCTGGATTTTTTATGTCCAAAAAAAACCTATTGTCTGTTTTGCTTTTTTTCATTTTATCATCCTGTATATGTATATATTAAGAATTCATATAAAAAGCTTTTGGTTTTTTACCTACTTATGAGGAACAAATCGTTTAAAAGCCGCCAAATTTTAACTGAAAGAAAAAAGTTTTTAAATAACGAAACAAATTGTGTGTAGTTATGGCAAAAAAAACTACTATTATTCCAAAAGCTCCGGTTTCAAGAATATTGATGAAGGCAGGTGCTAAGAGGGTTTCTTCGGATGCTGTTGATACCTTTGCTGATGTATTGACTACAATTGCAGAAGATATAAGTGAAAGGTCAGCTAAAATAGCTAAACATTCCGGCAGGAAGACTGTCCAGGAAGGGGATGTAAAGTTAGCTTCAAAGTGAGATTAGATAGTGGGATAAAGGCTGGTTTTGCATTTTTTGCTTGTTTCTGGATTTCTATAGAGTGATGTGAATTTCTGATGTATTTTTTGTGTTATTCTTCTTTTTCAGAGCTTGGGCTGGTATGGATATTTTATATGTTTTGCAGATTATTTTTTTAAAAATTTTAGATTTTTTTGGCATTAAATTTCTGAAATAATGACAAGATTTTGAGCTTGTGATCGTTCAATTTGTGTGGAATGGGTGTGATTTGTTGGTCTTTTAATACCTGTACATATTCAGATGGCCTTTCACAAGCCTGTGTAATTGCTCAATTTCTTCGCTGACAGCACCAGCCCATTTATCGGTATTTGTCCTGTAAATCCACCTATCAAAAACCATCCTGAGAAAATAGAATAAGGGTTTGCCCTCCCATTTTCCTGCTGTATCTGTTAATAGAAATCCATTGAAATTAATTGATATTTTTCCCTGGTTCATTGAAACATCCATACCGTCTTTTTTAACAATAACATCTTTCATTTTTTTAACTTGTATTATTATTTTGAATTGTATTTTAGCGTAATCTGTTATGCTTTTCCATGGCCATAGATCAATTTTTATATCCCTACCGGTTTTTAGGACTTGCTCATAATTTTTTTTCTCGTCCTTATCGTAACCTTTTTCTTTGAGCCATTGCTCAATCACCTGGTAAATCTCATTCAACCTGAAGAGGCCTTCGTATTCAACGCTTAACCCTTCTACTACAATTCTTTTTTCTGCCATCTTAAAAATACTTCCCCTGGCTGTTTAGATTAAGGTATGCCTTTATGTGTTCTCCCAGTCCAAGCACATTGTAATGCAGGTCATCTTCCCAAATTGCTCCGTAACGTTGGTTTATGACATAGTCTTCCATGAATTTTTTAAGCTTTTGTGTGAATTTTGTGCTTTCGAAATGTCCTTCAAAATCTGTCTCCATTTTTCCGTTTCCTTTTACTAACAGCCGGCACTTTGTCATTTCTTTTTTTTCTCCATTTTCAACGATTTCTACCGGGACAGAATCCCACATCGTTAATTCCACTGTGACATAGATCCTGTGATATTCTGTTTCGTTGTACCAGCCCTTAATTACTTGCTCTTCTTTTACACCAAAATCCTGTGCAGTTGATTTCTGGACTGTGATGTAAAATTCAAATCCCTTTTTTTCAAACCAATCACATATGTATTTAGTAAAACCATGAAAATCAATTACTCCTGCATAGCGGATGTTGAAGGCTTGAGCCATATATTTGTTTTTGTAGTGTAGCTATATAAAATTTTCCCTTTTGTGTTGCTGTTTAAGAGTGGGAGGCTTGTGAGTGGTAATTCTTATTAAAAATCTTGCAGAGAGTTTAACATGTTTTAATTTTAGAACACGGATTTTCAATTCCAAAAATTTTTGTTTCCCAAAATTTTTGTTATTTGGACTTTTTGTAAATGTTTTTGTGATGTAGCTTATAGGAACATGAAGCTAATGCTTAGTAGAAATACTGCCACCAGGGCGACATATTTTTCGAATTTTTTTGCTCTTTTTTCAAAACCTATCATAATGATTATACCGGAACCTACTATAGCTATAGTTGTATGTTGTAGTATATTTTCAACGTAACCTCCGAGGGCTAAAGCAACCAGTATAAGCATTATTATCAGGACGAAAAACCCCGATATGAGTTCACTTAGATTTTTTAGGATTTCTTTTTTTATTTCTTGTAGGTGATTTCTCATTTTGTGTATAGATTACTCTTGCGGGTAAAGCAATTTTAATTTTATTTTTTTGAAGTGAATGGTATATTTCTTTTGTTATATCACTTTTTATTTTAAAGCTTTCCATAAAGTCGTTGACATGAAATAAGAGCCTGAATTTCATTGAAAAATCTGACATTTCTTTAAACCAGACTTCTGATTTTTCAGGGAAAATAATAAATTCTTTGTCTTTTATGACATCCATTAGAACTTTTTCAACTTTTTCAGGGTCTGAACCATATTCTACGCCTACGTCAATTGTAATTCTTGTTTTTGAATCAGGTTGGGTGTAGTTTAAAACTTTTGAATTTGCTATGGTTGAATTTGGAATTGTCAACAATTTGTTGTCAAATGTGACTACTTTTGTTGAGCGAAGACCTATTTTTTTTACCATACCCATTTCTGAATCTTCAAGTTGTATTAGATCTTTTGATTGGAATGTGTGATCAAGCATTAGTGATATGCCTGAAACCACATTTGAAAATGTTTCCCTTAGGGCTATTCCTAAAACTACACCCACTACAGATAAGCTAAAAAGAACACCTTTAAGTTGTTTTATCAGGTCCCATGCAAATAATATGAGCAGTATTGTTATGAATATAATGACTACTTTTGAAACGTTTTGAACAAGGATGAATATTCCGTCATCAATTTTCCCTGTACATCTTTTTTTGACTTTCCTTTCCCAGTAATCAATTAAATTTTCTACGAGAATGTTTGCGGTATACATCAATATAACGATTATTGATGTATTGATTAATGGGATGATTGTGCTCTCGTGAAGACCCAGCTGCTGAATTGATATGTTGGCCCCTATTAGCACAATGATTAATGATATTGGATATTCAATTTTACTGATTATTATATTGTCGTACGGTGTTTCTTTTGTTCTTACTATGTTTTTGATATAAGTTTTGAAAACATAAAGTATGTTGTTTGCCAGCAGGAGGAAAATGATGAATACACTCAGTGCGTTTAGAAGTTTATTTTCTTTTATAGCTCTTAAAAGCTCAAGGATAACTGAGAATTCGATATTCCAGACTGTGATAAATAAAAGAGTATAAACGGTAATTACAAGAATCCATAAAAACCATCTTACATATTGAAGAGGGCCTGTGTTATATTTTAGTTTTTCATCTTCTTCCCAGATATTTTTCCATGTTTTGATTAAGGTATTGATCAAGTATAAAATAACAAAGCCAAAAAATGTTATTAGTATTGTGTTGTTTATGGAGAAGATTACTTCGGGCGTATCTAGCAGGATGAATATTATATTTAATATTAGAAGTATCAGGATGGCGACAACCGGCCCCTTTAATGTGTCTAATTTTTCTTTTCTTGCTATTTCGCCCATTTTATTGGTTGTAAGCAGTCTGAAAATTATTTTGATACAATGATTTCCGATAATAAAAAGGAGAGCTATAGTAAATGTTGAAACAAGAATAGCTAAATACCCCCAATAGTTCAGAATGAAACTCATGGCTTTAGTTGCTTTAATTTAGTTTATATACTTTTTTGTACTATGAAAAAATGGTAAAAGAATTAGTTGTTTATTTTTACTGAGCAGGAGCACGGAAATTTGTGGGCCGCCTTAAGCAATGCTTTTTTTGCAACGGGGATGTTTTTCTTCTCTACGAAGACGCAAAAAAGGTTTTGCCCGGCTCTTACTTGTGCTGCTTTCCCAATTGCTTTACCGAATGATTTCTTCATACCTGTACTCATCCTGTCGGCACCTGCACCGGAAGCAAGCGGGTTTTCCCTTAATACGTGGTGAGGATAAATTCTTATGCTCATCCTGAATTCCTGTTTTCCCACAGTCTTTTCCATATGCCTGTTAGTGGTTAGCCTTGCAGATTCGATTGCATTGTGCCTTATCTGAACTGGCTCCTTTGAAACAAGATCTATTCTTACCGGGAATTCTCTTTTTAGATTTCCTCCTTCAAATCTTACGATTTTTATATTTGGACTTGTTTTTATGTAAGAGAGTTTCCTGTATTTTGATTTTCTTGTGTACGGCCTTTCCAGCCTTCTATATGCGCAAAATTTCCTTAGCCTTGCCATTTTATGGTTGAGAAAAACAGGCTATTTATAAATATATCGGAACTAAATTGATATGTTATTGGTTCTTTTGAGGTCTTATAGAAAAATTTATAAATAATTATTCTCCAGAAT
>CAYOOQ010000034.1:0-11367 GCA_964405675.1 uncultured Methanosarcinales archaeon
TTTTATGAGATGTTTGTTGCCAGGTGTAATGATTTGTATGAAAAGATTGAGCCGGATATTGCTTCAAAGGCTTATGAGGATACCTATAGAATTTTGAAAGGAGATTATGATTTGTGATTTTTTGAATCCTTAGGGTTTGTTAATTGATTATTTTTTAGGGGGTTTAAAATTTATAAGGGCGATGAAAGGAATTATTGTATTAAAACAATAGTGGATGACGAGGATACTGAAGAGAAAGGTATGGATATGAGTGATTTAGGCGGGAAAAGGGATGCTGAAGAGATCAGCTCTATTGTTTCAGATTATTATGGGAGCCTCGCTTCTAAAGAGGGAAAAGAATTTTATGATACTTTTGTTTCCAGGTATAAGACATTGCTTATGGAAATGGAGCCTTTGCTAGTGGCAAGGGCCTACGAGGATGCTTATAGGATTGTCAAGGGTGAAGATTGAATTGATTTTATGCTATTTTGCTATTTCTGTTTTGAGAGTGTTTTTATGGAAATTGCATGGAATTCTTTAAAATCGAATGTAATTTTCAAAATAAACCTATTAAAATCAATAGATTTAAATATATTTTTTACCAATAACTTAAAAAAACCGTTTTGAGGTGAGATAAAAATGCCAAAAAGTTCGAAGGTTGCCAAAGTTGGTATAAAGAAGGAGGAAGGTTTTCTTTATTTTGTGGATAAGGATGGTGATATTTCCAAGGTTAAGATGAACCGTGGTGGTAAAAAGAAAACCAAGAAAGCTACGGCCAAAAAGAAAACGGGCAAGAAGGTTTCTTTGAAGAAGGTCGTGAGTTCTTTGAAGAAGACCGCCAAGAAAGTTAGTAAAAGAAAAAAATAAAAAGCAATGAAACAAGGGATTCAGAGTTTCCTGAGCTTGTAGCCCTTTGTGCTGTCATCCACGCTATATCCTTTTTCTTTTATTTTTTCCCTGAGCTCGTCGGCTTTTGAAAACTCTTTGTTTTCCCTTGCGGTTTTTCTTTCTTCTGCAAGGTTGATTATCTCTTGTGGTATTTGTTGTTTATGTTTTTCAATAAGGCCGAGGATATTGTCAAATTCCAGGATTTTTTGCCTTATATTTTCTGAGTTTTTTATCCCTACTCTGTCTTCGTCTATCAGCTTATTTATTTTTTTTATGAAGTCGAAGATTGCCGCCATCGCACCGCTTATGTTTAGGTCGTCGTCAAGGTTTTCATTGAACCTGTTTTCCATTTCAGTTATGAGCCTGTTTATACCTTCGTGCTCTTTTTCATTTTTGATTTCATCAAGCCTTGATATGAATTCATTTAGCCTTTGGATAGAGTTTTCAGCTGCATCCAGGCTTTCCATTGTTAGGTTAAGTTGTTGCCTGTAGTGGGTCGTTAAAAGGAGGTATCTTATGGCTCCTGGCGAGTATCCTTTGTTTAAAAGGTCTCTTACTGTAAAGAAATTCCCCAGGCTTTTTGACATCTTTTTACCTTCTACAATCAGGTGGTTGCAGTGTATCCAGTAGTTCACAAATGTTTTTCCCGTCAATGCTTCACTTTGCGCCACTTCGTTTTGATGGTGTGGGAAGATGAGGTCTACTCCTCCTGTGTGTATGTCGATTGATTCTCCCAGGTATTTCATTGACATGGCGGAGCATTCAAGGTGCCATCCTGGTCTTCCTTTTCCGATTTCTGTATCCCAGTAAACGTCACCATCTTCTTCGGGCTTGTAGTTTTTCCAAAGGACAAAATCGGACGCTTCTTCCTTGTCGTATTCGTCTTGGCAGACTCTTGCACCGGTTTTCAGGCCTTTTAAGTCAAGGTGCGCCATTTCACCGTATTTTTCGAATTTTGATATGTCAAAGTAAATACTACCATCCTGGCTTTTGTATGCAAATCCTTTTTCAAGGAGATTTTTTGTCAGTTCAACCATCTCTTCAATTGTTTCTGTTGCCTTTGGTATCTCTTCAGGCCTTTGTATTTTTAGGGCATCAAAATCTGAAAAGAATTCTTTTGTGTAATATTCGGTAAATTCCTTTAAGGTCTGGCCTTTTTCTTTAGCTCCCCTGATAGTCTTGTCATCTATGTCCGTTATGTTCATTACGTGCTTTACATCATAGCCTTTATATTTCATGTATTTTTTTAGAAGGTCTGCGAATATGTAGCTCCTGAAATTTCCTACGTGTGCGTGGTCGTATACAGTAGGTCCGCAGGTGTACATGGATACTTTACCTTTTTTTAAAGGTACAAATTCCTGCTTATTTTTATTTAGCGTGTTAAAGATTTTCATTCCCATTTTATCTACCTCTATTAGCGGCGTGCTTAAATATTTTTCTGCACGGTCCGGCAGTATGGCCAGTATGTTGGCTTTTTCATTGTTTTTATTTAGTTTTTCGGCAAGTTTTAGTGCAACAGCAACTGAAGCCCCGCTGCTTATACCCACGAAGATGCCTTCTTTTTTTATTAGGTCTCTTGATGCCTTGTAAGCATCCTTGTCGAACACAGTTTGTATTTCATCCAGTATTTTTTTGTTGTATATAGGCGGAATCTCTGATACTTCCAGGTTTTTTAGTCCCTGGAGATTGTGGCTTTGTGTTGGATGTGCGGCGATTATTTTTATTGAGTTATTGTACTCTTTCAGCCTTTTTCCGCATCCCATTAAAGTACCGCTGGTTCCTATTCCTGCAATAAAGTAGTCTATTTCCGGAAGGTCTTTTATGATTTCTTCAGCTGTGCCATGATAATGGGCGAGATAGTTTTCTTTATTACTGTATTGGTCAGGCATATAATATTTTTCAGGATGTTTTTGCACCATTTTTTTTGCCAGGTTGAAAGCCCCGTCGCTACCTTCTTCAGCTGGGCTGAGTATAATTTTTGCTCCGAAGCCTTCAAGGACTTTTCTTCTTTCTATGCTTACTGCTTCACTCATGACTATCTCAACATTGTAGCCTTTTATGGCTGCAACCATAGAAAGTCCTATGCCTGTGTTTCCAGAGGTAGATTCAATTATAGTCTTGTTTTTGTCTAAGAGGCCTTTGTCTTCGGCTTTTTCAATCATTCTAAGGGCTACCCTGTCTTTAACGCTTCCGCCCGGGTTGAAACCTTCAACTTTGGCGTATATGTTGATCCCCTTGTAAGGGTTGATTTTGTCCAGTCTTACTATTGGCGTATTGCCTATGAGTTCAAGTATATTATTGTACATTTTTACCTCCAAGCGTTTGGGAAAAACAAAAAAAGAGTTTTTTTAAAATAAATCTAACTATAAAGAAGAATCAGCAGCAACAACACATTTCTTTTGTCATATAGGAGGTAAAGGTATTTTTGTATTTAAATGTTTTTGTTGTGGAAGGGTCTGAGAGGGAAGAGTTTTGAGTTTTGAGTTATGAGTTTCGAGTTTTGAGAGTTATTGCTGGCATAAGAACTGGGTTTGTAAGAGTTGTGCTGTGAAGAACCGTGATTTTAAGGTTTAGGATTATCAGATAACTGAAGATAATAACTATTATTATAATTATTCTAATTATTAGTTAGATCTTTTACTCCTTAAAACAGCAATAATTGCAAAGATCAAAAATCCTATTCCCAGACCAAGAAATAATCCTGCAACCAGATTATTGTAAAGAAATCCAAGCCCCATGCCGGTTAAGACTCCAGCTGGAATAAATAGTGCTTCGGGTTCCTTATCTTTCCTTTTTTTGGTCATAAAGGTTGTGGTTGTGATTAGTATATTTATATTTTTCTTTAAAAATTCTTAATTGTGGTGTTTTAAGATTGAGTAAAATATGGGTTTGTTGAATTTTTTGATAGGGTTGTGGATATTTTCTTTTTAAAGCAAAAATATTTAGTGTTTTTTTGGTACATTTTTTGAGCATTAGATTAAGACAAAAGGGATGTAAACCCTGAAATAATTGTTCTCTTTAGAGCAGGTAAGACTTTTAGATATAAATTTTTTTAAGTCCCTGAATTAGTATTTGATTATGTCGTCGTGGCAGTCAAGCTGATAGTTGAATTTTTTTTTTTGCCTGGCATTGTTGAGGACAGTATCAAGCTGTTCCTCAGATAAGTCTCCTGTAACTTCAAGGCAGATGCTTTTTTTCTTTCCTGTTTCGTACGAATTTATTTTTACCGGAGCCCCCATGTTTTTTGCGTGGTATTTGATCCTGTTTTTCACAAGGTGCTTTGTTTCCGGCATTATGTTATTCAAGGTTATCATGTATGTCCTGTTTTTTTCAAGTTTTTCCTCTATTTTTTTTGCGTTGTCGAGAATTTTTTCTCCAATGTAATCATGAAAGATCTCTTCAGCTGCGGAAGGTACCCAAAGTGAGCTTTTTTTCATTTTCCTATCCTGCAGGGTATTATCTATCATCTTTATGTATTCTGGCTTTTCTTCAGCTGTTATTATGTATGGAGGTATCCTGTGCTTTGCGAGGATGAAATTTGAAACAAGCCTTGCTGCCCTTCCATTGCCATCTTCATAGGGGTGGGCTCTTACCATTTCAATGTGGGTGTCAATTGCTTTAAGTACTGTGTGTTCGCTGCTGAACCTTAAGGATTCTACAATGTTGTTCAATTCGTAAGGAAGTGTTTGAGGGCTTGGTCCCTCGTGGTTCCCGTATCTTACGTCAACATGGCGGGTGTATTCATACGGGTGCCCATTTGGCTCTATTGTTTTTCCGAGTCTTAGAAGGGTTCCAATGTGTATACCTTGATTTGCCAGAAGCTGCCATCCTTTCATTAGGTTTTTTAAGTCTCTGTTTAATTCTTTTCTTTCTGATTTTTTGAGCTTTTCAATATCTTTAAGTTCAAGTTGGGCAGAATGACGCATGGCTTCTTTGTATAGTGAGTCCTGCATATTTTCTTTGATGATTCTTGAATAGGTTCTGTCGGTGTTAATTTTAGTGATTATGTCATCAATTGATGTTAACAGGTCTTGGTTCATGGATTAAAGAATAAAGCTTTAGTTTTTAAATATTTCTGTTTTTCTAAACTCTACAGTAGTGATAAAAATCACTTGCTATATTTTGCATCGTAGATGTCCATATCATCAAACATGTCTCCTTTTTGCCAGTCTTCTGCCCAGTCTTTTACTTTATATACTTGTATGCCTTTGTTGGTCATGGCATAGACTTTTTTGAGGCCTGAGTTGATAATCATTTTTTTGCATATGAAACATGGGTAGATGTCGATTAGACTTTCTTCACCGTCATAGACTTTTGTTCCGTAGATGTATAAATGGCCGTCGTTGATTCTTGCACCGTCCCTTGCAGCGTTTATTATTGCATTTTGTTCTGCATGCACGCTTCTGCATAATTCGTACCTGTGTCCGGATGGTACACCCAATTCTCTTCTAAGGCATTTACCCCTTTCGAGGCAATCTTTTGTTTTTCTCGGTGCACCAACATAGCCGGATGATACAATCCTTTTGTCCTTAATTATTACTGCGCCTATTCTTACACACAGACATGTGCATCTTAAAGAAATATCTCTTGCTATGTTCATAAAATATTGGTCCCAGGATGGTCTTTCAATTGCCATTGTTTGGATGTTAAACAAGGGAAGATTAAATATTTTTCTGTAAAAAGGGTTGTTGGGTTGATTTTTTGTATCTTAGAAATAATTTATCAGTTGACCATTCCAGGCATCACATTTACTTTTGTTTGAGAACGGGACATTTTTCACGTTGTTCTTAAGTACTAATTCTTTTATTCCTTTATATTGTGTGAGTTTTGTGTTGGGGGTTTTTTCAGCTGTGATTGTCATGGATTTAAACTCATATATAAATTATTTAAATATTTGTATAGTTAAGTGTATACTTAGTATAGTTTTTAGGATACTGTAAGCGATACATTTATAAATAAAGACTGCCTGTTTTATCTGAAAATCAGAAATCAAATCTGATTTTTTAAAATTATTTTCTGAAATTCAGAAAATAACTCAGATAATCAGAAAAAATGAAAAAATATCCTAAGGTTGTACAATGTGATGGACGGGGCCAGATAGTAATACCTAAAGAGGTAAGGCAAAGGCTTGGTGTTAACGAAGGTTCTGGGTTCTATATGTATACTGTGCATGAGGAAGGGATTCTTTTGAAGAAAATACCTGAAGGTTATCTACATGAAAATGATCCTGTGCTTAAGGAGATAAAAGAAAAGGCGAATAAGCTGGAGATTGATAGCTCTAATATTAAGGTAACCGAAGATAATTACAAAAAGGATAATTTTGATAAGATGGAGGATATATGAGAAAGGCGATTGATCTTTGGAATTGTATTATTTTTATGGCGGCTTTATCTCTATCTTTATCTTTATCCATATCATTTGTTTTTGCTGAAAGCCCTGCAGATGGCTCTTTTGTTAATACCAGCACCCCTGAATTTGATTGGGATTACGTCCACAATGATTCTTTAACCTATGAATTAGTTATTTCTGATGATTCAGGGTTTTCCTCGGATATTTTTAGTGAAAGTGATATTGAAGTAACTAATTATCAGCTTATTGAAGGAGATGGTCTTGATGATGGAGAGTATTTCTGGAGGATTATTGTTTTTGATGATGGTAATGAGACGGATGAGATCGGTAATTATAGTTTTATAGTGGATACAGCGGCGCCGGAGCCGGGTATTGTAATTATCAATGGAGGGGATATGTATAGCTCTTCTGATGAGTTGGTTGTTGAGTGGGAGGGTTTTTCTGATGACGGCTCAGGTATAGATGTTTATTTCTATGATTTTTTAGATGGTTCTGGAAGTGATTCCGGGACAAGCACCCAGGAAACAGAGGCTAATATTTCTGGTTTGGGGGAAGGTGAAGTAACAGTTTATGTGTGGGCCAGAGATAATGCAGGTAATATTGGAAGTGCTGTTTATGATACAATTGTTGTGGATACGATTCCCCCTGAATTTGATAATTGGGGGATTTCACCTGGAGAGATAAGGTATGATTATGATGGTGATGTAGAATTTAGTGTTGATGTTATAGAGGAGAATCTTGCAGGTCTGCCACAATGCAGGTATTGGCTTGAGAATGAAACATGGGAAAGTGATTATTCCGAATGGCAGGATATGGATAATGTTGAAGATAATAGGTACAGGTTTGTTGTTAATGAAGATTGGGGGGAGAATGCCGGTTATGATGTTGTTTTAGAGTGCAATGCTGTTGATGAGGCAGGTAATTCCGGAAGCGGTTTGTTTGTGGAAAGTATATTGAGAAATGAACATCCTCCCGAGTTTGTAAATGTCAGGGAGATTAAAGGAATCCAGGATCAAGAGTTATCTTTTTTACTTGAAGCAGATGACCCGGATGGGGGAGAGCTTAGTTTTTCAACTGAACATCCGGATATAGAAATTACAAGGGTGGGGAGTAAGACTGCCGAAGCTACGTGGACTCCTGTCAAAAGCGATGTTGGAGTTAATGTGGTTAATTTCAGTGTAAATGATGGAAAGTTTACTACAACAGAAGAATTCATAATTAATGTCAGCTGGGTTAATGATCCTCCTGAGCTGAATGAGATTGACAATATTGAAGCTTATTTGCATGAGTCTTTTACAAAAACCATAACTGCTACTGACCCTGATAATGAGGTTGAAATTGAGGGGAGGGATTATCAGTTTGGTTATTTTTCTGCAGATATTGACTGGATAAGGACCGGAAGGGAGTTGAGATCTTCTTTTAATTATTCAAGTAAAGAGTATGTCGGGTTTTTGAATTTCACACCTTTGAAGTCTCATAAGGGTGTTCATAATGTGACTTTTACTATAACTGATGAGGAAGGTGCAACCGATAGTCAGTATGTTTTGATAAGGGTTGGATATTGTGGAGATGGTATTTGTGATGCTGAGTATGAGGATTGTGAAACTTGTCCTGAAGATTGTGGGAGGTGTAGTGTTGAAACCAGTGATGAGATGGCTATTATTACGGAAAGCAGAAATTGTCTTTATACAAATATAACTATCTCAGTTTATAAGCTTTTTGAGAGGGCAACGTGCTCTTCTGGTGGACGTGTTGTTGATGGTAAGGATGTTTGTGAACCGATAGAGGGGGCCACAGTAGATGTTTATTTGCTTAAAGATGACGAATGGCAGGAAAAGGGTAGTTATCTGACTGGCGAGGAAGGTAAATTCTCTTTTGTTCCACAAGAGCAAGGCTCCTATAAATTGAAGGGAGAGTATCAAAACTATGAAAAGGCGACGCAACAGCTTGAAATCAGAGAATGCATCGATGTGCAGATAAATGATAGTGATGATGAAGTTGAAGAGGATGATGGCGTAGGGGATGAACCTGATGAAACTGCAGAGGAAGATGATGAAAAAGAGGATGAGAAAGAGCCTGATGTCGATGTTCCCGGTCAGATAGATGATGGAGATGATGAGGGAAGAGAGGTGCAGGAAGCTCCTTTAATTGTTATTATTATTTATTATGTGATTGTTCCACTAATCTTTGCAGCCCTTATTGTTGCATGTTATTTTTATTATCAAAAGGAAAAGAATAATAATCCCCTGCTGTTGAAGTTCAGGATATGGAAGATAAAAAAGGAAAAGCAGGTAAAAAATATGTTGAAAAGGTATTATTTGAAAGCCAGAGATAAGGTGGGTTTTTAGGATGAAGGTTTTGCTTACGGATGAAAATAAAATTTTTCCCTATAAGGGAAAGGATGTGCATACTAAATGGGGGTATGTGAAGAAAGATGATATAGAGGCCTCAAAGGTTGGCAGTGTCTTAAAGACGAGTAAAGGAAAAGAGCTTTTTCTTATTGAGGCAGGGTTTAAGGATTATTATTCCAAATTAAAAAGACAGGCGCAGATAATGCTTCCAAAAGATATTGCGGCTATTGTTGCTAATTGTGGTGTGACTAAAAAAAGCAGGGTTCTTGATGCAGGAAGCGGTAGTGGTGGTACTGCATGTATGCTTGCATCAATTGCAAAGAATGTTTATAGTTATGAAAAAAGGCAGGATCATGCGAGTGTTGCAAGAGAAAATGCGGAGATGCTTGGGCTTACTAATTTAAAGATAAAGGAAAAAGATATTTATGAAGGTATAGACGAGAAGAAACTTGATTTGGTTATACTTGATGTTCCTGAGCCGTGGCTTGCAATTGAAAGTGCTTTTAAAGCTCTCGTGCCAGGAGGATGGGTTGTTAATTATTCACCAAATCTTACACAGGTTAAAAAGTTTGTACAGGACATTGAGGCACACGATAATTTCTTGTATGTAAAGACAATAGAGCTTATAGAAAGAGAGTGGGAAGTGCAGGAGAAAAAACTCAGGCCTAATTACAGGATGCTTGGTCATACCGGGTTTTTGACTTTTGCCCGCAGGGTATGATTTTATTGTTTGAGAGGAAATAACTGTCAGATAAGGTTTTTTATGTTTTATTTCTTGAATTTTCGCAAACTTTATTAATAATTTGCAGTCATTGTTTTAAGAAAAGGGGTGTTGTGGGATGTCTAATGTACTTTATCAATGGGAAAAATCTATTAATGCTAAGCCAAAAAAATCGATTAATGATTGGGTGCCTGAATTTGGGCCGGTGGTTGTTGAGAGGAAGAATAAAAAGGCTACAAAGGTAAGATTTAGGGTTTTGGTTGATAATCCTCAGACTGAGGTTTTTTTAGTGGGGGATTTTAATTCCTGGGGGAAGAAAAATCTTGATGATTATAAGCTAAAGCATGATGAGCATAGTGTTTTTGCAGAAATTACTTGTGGCATGGAGCATAAGCAACCCTATAAGTTTTATGTAAGGCATGGGCATAAGGAGGTTTTTATGCAGGATCCTGCCGGCTATTATTTTGATGATGATGGGAATACTATTTTCTGGGATTTTGATGACCCTTCTGCATACAAATTCAAATATGATTTTATTGATACTGTAAACAGGTCGACTAAGGTTCTGCAGACAGATTTACCGGGTCTTATTACACATTGGGCGGATAAAAAGGGAGTTTGCGGTAGGGATATTGAGCAGAAAAATTATTATAAGTTTATTTCGGAATCGGGTATTTTAAAACATGTGAAAAAGCTGGGTTTTAATACCATACAATTTTTGCCATTTGCCCAAAGCATAGATGGGGATAATTGGAAATACAGATATCTTGTGCCATTTCAGTTTGCGATACAAAAGAATTGGGGTAATCCTGATGAATTTGCAAGAATGATTGATGAATGTCACAAGCATGGGATTGCTGTTATAGGGGATTTTGTGATTGGGCATTTGCCTTTCAAGCAGTATATGGTCTTTGGGAAAGATGGTGAGCAGAATGGCATACAAAACTGGCATAACAGGCACGGCACCAGACTTTACATGAAGGAGGAGACTCCATGGGGGACCATGAGGGTTGATTTTGATAATAAACATGTAAGGGAATTTATAATTTCAAGCTGTCTTCATTTTGTAAGGAATTATAAAATTGATGGTCTTAGGATAGATAATGTGGATGGTATAATCAGGTATGGAGACAATGGAGAAGGTGATGAGAGACCTAATGGAAGGAGATTTTTGAGGGAGCTTAACAGCACCCTTTACGATTATAATCCTAATACATTGATACATTTTGAATCTCATTATTATCATGGAGATAATGCCAAGATGCTGGTTGTTCCTTTTGAGGAAGACGATAGGGCTCTTGGGGCAACAGCTTATAATAGCTCTAGGATTACTTATTATATGCATACTGAATATATGCCTAAGGCGGTTGATGAAGTAACTCCCTGGAAATTCAAATACATAACTGATGAGAAAGAATGGGGGCAGTCAAGTTCTACGATTGCTGATTTCCATAATCATGATGCTGCTGCAGGTCTTATTCCCATGAGATGCACGGGAAGCTATGCTTATGATACTATGACTGTCAAACAACCGGAGAACCATGTACATGCAGTGGGTAAGATAAAAGTAATGGAGGCGATAATATCTTTTTGTTGTGAAGGAAGAACACTTGACCTTGCCCAGAGTTTTCTGTTACAGACGGGAACATTCGAGCATGACAGCTCAATACAGTGGTTCCTTGCTTTTAATCAGGTTAATAACAATACTTTGGAATACAAGAAGAGGGTTAATGAAATTATGGATGATGAGGCATTCTGGCCGATTAATACCAAATATAGAAAATTTTTGAATGTTGATGATAAAAACAAGATGATGGTCATACAAAGGGCTTCAGAAAAAAGCAAGTATGTTATAGCGATTAATCTTTCTTCATGGGTTCATCAGAATTATAAGGTAGGGGTTGAATCAAAAAAAGATTACGAGGTAATTTTTAATTCAGATCTTTTTGATTATGCGGGATTCGGGTTGATTTCATATCCTGAAATTTTGAAGAACCAAAAGAGCAATAATTTTGAATTTCTGGAGAGGGAAGTTGTCTTGAGTAAGGTTGCCCCATATGGTGTTGTTGTGTTGAAGGA
>CAYOOQ010000035.1:0-2065 GCA_964405675.1 uncultured Methanosarcinales archaeon
ATTGCTGGCTTAAGAACTGAGATTGTAAGAGTTGTGCTGTGAAGAACCAGATGTTGAAGATTTATGGATGACTGACGATTGTGAGTCCTCAGAACTGTAAACTCAAAACTCAGAACTGATTATCTGTTGTCTCAAAACTCATAACTGATTATCTGTAAACTCAAGATTGTGAACAGATTTTCTGTAAGCTGAATTGTTTGTGCATATGAAGAACATGGCAAATGTTTTAAAATATGAGTTATACCAATAAGTGATGTCTAAAAGATTTCTGTTTAAGAAGAAGAAGGAAAAAAGGATTGCGTCAGAGAGGATAAGTCAGCTTTATGAGATGGCCAGGGAAAATATTTCAAAGAATCCATTGTTGGCCGGAAGGTATACAGAGATTGCTAATAAGATAAGGCAGAAGATTAAGGTTAAGCCTAAGCCTGAGCATAAGCGCATGATTTGCAAGAAATGCAGGAATCTTATTGTTCCGGGGGTTAATTGTCGTGTCAGGTTGACCGGTAAGACAATCACATATTACTGCATGGGATGCAAAAATTTTAACCGTTTTGGTTATAAGAATGAGAATAAGAGTAAGAGTGAGAATAAGACTAAAAATAAAGATGAACCCAGCAGGAGATCTGAAGAGAATTAGGTGATAATACTTGGTTAAGTGGATGTGGTTAAAAGGGTGTTGTGGTGTTTCTTTTGTTTGTTGTTGGTTGTGTTTTTTAAATATAAAACCAAAATCTTTTTAAATAGCCTAGTTTTTGCATCAAAAAGTGTTATTACGTTCCAACAGGGCTTTTTAAGGGGTTTAGAGGACTAGGAAAGCAGATTTGTCTGTTTTCAACTTTAAAAGAGCTTAAATCGGAGGAAAAAGAATGAAGAGTATTTATGACGCTCCAAGACAAGAATTAGGCGAGCAAGTAGCTGAAGAATTAAAAAATTACGATGAAATTAAAGCACCAGTATGGTCACAATTCGTAAAAACAGGTACACACAAACAGAGGCCTCCTGTGCAGAGTGATTGGTGGTACAGAAGGACTGCATCAGTCTTGATAAGAGTCTGCAGGTTTGGTCCAATTGGTGTGGCGAAACTTAGGGTTAAGTACGGCGGCAAGAAGAGAAGAGGTTATAAGCCGGCTGAATTCAGGAAAAGTTCAGGAAATATCCTAAGAAAGATTTTACAGCAGCTTGAGTCTGCCGGTCTAATAAAGCAGGATACAAAAGGAAGCCATAAGGGCAGGGTAATTACAGGAAAGGGAGTATCCCTTCTCCATAATGCTGGTAAGAAGTGATTTAAATGGCAAGGTACAAGCATATCAGTAAAAAACTAAAACTCGGTAAGCACGGGAAGAGAACCAGGTGGGCTCCTTTTTGGTCAGTGCCTAAGATTTATGGCAAGAACAGGAGAGTTCATCCAGGAAGGCATACGGCTGTCAAGAGAAACTGGAGACGAGGCAAGATTAAGGTATAAGTGATTTAAATGGCAGAAGAAAAAAAGGAAACAAAAGTCGTGCTTGAAAGAAGTTATATTATTCCTCTCAGAAGAGAATTCCTTAAAGCTCCAAAGCATAAAAGAACTAAGAGGGCTGTGAAGGCCGTGAAGGATTTTTTACAGCGACATATGAAGTCTGAGGATGTGAAGATAGGAAAACATCTGAACCTTAAGCTTTGGGAGAATGGTATCAGGAATCCTCCTCATAAGGTAAAGATTAACGCTATTAAAGATGATAAGGGAATTGTCAGGGCAGAAATTACTGGAAAGGATATTGAACTTGAGAAGAAAGAGATAAAGAAACAGGAAGGCGTGGCTGAAAGGCTGGGTCTGAAGAAACAGGAGAGAGAAGATCCAACACAGACATACAAGCCAAAAACAGAGACTGTTGAAGAAAAGCCAAAGGCAGAGGAAGAATCAGAAGTTGAACCAGGATCTAAGCCAGCTGAAGAATTGGAATCTAAACCTAAGGCAGAGGAAGAATCAGAAGTTAAGCCAAAGGCAGAAGAAGAATCAGAAGTTGAACCTGAGTCTAAATCAGCTGAAGAATCAGAAGTTAAGCCAAAGGCAGAAGAAGAATCA
>CAYOOQ010000035.1:2165-10764 GCA_964405675.1 uncultured Methanosarcinales archaeon
GTCTAAATCAGCTGAAGAATCAGAAGTTAAGCCAAAGGCAGAAGAAGAATCAACTGATGAAACTGCAGAGGAAGTTGCAGAAGAAACTGTTGAAGAGACAGAAGAGGATTCTAAGTCTAAAAATTAATTTTTCCCTTTTTTTTGGGTTTTTGTCTTTTTTTAAGGAAAATATTATAAATTAAGTTGTTATTCTTTTTGTTTATAATGAAAAGAAAGATACTTGTTGTTGATGATGAGCCCCAGATTGTTGAGCTTGTTAAGATAATGCTAGGAGATGAATATGAGTATATTGAGGCGAATTCTGGAATCGAAGCTGTGGAGAAGGCCAAGTCGGAGGTTCCTGATTTGGTGCTTTTGGATATAATGATGCCGGATATGGATGGTTATCAAGTGTGCAAGCAGTTGAGGAGCAACCCTAAAACAAAGGATATTGTTATAGCGATGGTCAGTGCTAAAAAGGATGATCATGATATATTGCAGGGAATTGATGTTGGTGCGATAGCTTATATTACAAAACCTTTTGATGGGTTTGAGCTTTCTGAAAAGGTTAAAGAATTGCTTGAAGTTGGGAGTAAGGGTTGAGAAAGTTATGAGTTTTGAGACAACAGTTTTGAGTTATAACAATCATCATTCATCTCTAAATCTTTAACATCTGGTTCTTCACAGCACAATTCTTACAAACTCAGTTCTTAAGCCAGCAATACACCTCATAACTCAAAACTCAAGACTCAGAACTTTTCCTCCTCATAACTCGAAACTCAGAACTCAAAACTAAAGAAATGGGCCCGCCGAGATTTGAACTCGGGACCACCGGCTCTCTTAGAGCCGTTGTGTGAAACGGGGCCATATAAGACCGGCGCTCCAACCAGGCTAAGCTACGGGCCCATAGCTTATGGCTTTTGGATAAGCCGTTATTTTATAAATATTACTGTCTTGTAATTAAATGTATTGAGTATTAAAATCATTTGTTATGTTTTTACTGTATTAAGAGGATATTATTTTGCAATTTTCTTTTTTTTGTTCTGTTGTTTTCTGGTTTTTTTGGTTCTCGTGTTCTTTGTTTTTTTGTTCCCTAGTTTCTCATTTTTTGTTTTTTATTTTTTGGTGGAGTTTTTGTAGGTATTAAATGGGTTTAAGCAAGCGATAAATTTATATAGCAATTGGAATGGTATTTTTTTATGACCTGGTATTCTGAATTCGGATTTAAGGAAAATCCTCTGGATGTGAGACCCAATCCTGATTTGGTGGGGCTTGAGAAACATGAAAAGAAGCTTATTAATCATATTAAGAAAGAAGAGATTTGTTTTTTGAATGGTTTGACTGGCACTGGAAAGAGTTCTTTGCTTTTGAGGATACAAAAGCAATTGAAAGGGCATAAATTCATTTATCTGGATGCACAGGAACTTCCTGGTAATTTCAATATAGAGGAGGAGCTCAGAAAGAAACGGGGTTTTTTTGACAGGCTTGTTTTGCGTAATACTCCCAGGAAGAGGCCTGTGTTGATAATTGATGAGTTCCAGGCGACATCTCCAGAGGTTGTTTTGCAGGCGAGGGCTGGCTGGGAGAATCCCGTTAAAAGGAAGATTAAATCTATTATTGTTGCACAGATTAGCAGGCATCTTGAGAATGTCACAAGTTCTTTTAAGGAGAGACTGGGTTCAAGAATTGTTACTGTTGAGCCATTGGATGAGGATGAGATGAAGGAGATTCTTGAAAAAAGGCTTAAGGTGCCAAGGAAAAGAGTAAACCTTGTTGATAAACTTACTGATGATGCTTTATCTTTTATTGTAAGGTGTTCGGGGAATAATCCCAGGAGGATGCTTGAGTATGTTGATGAGCTTTTTGAGTTCCATTATCATAAGTTTGGGGAAAATAATCCCTTGCATAATCCCAGATACCAGATTTCTTTTTATGGTGCAAAAGAAATACTTGGTCTTGATAAGGTGCAAGTGGAGGGCTTTATTGATACAGAAAGCCTGGAGGTTAAGAAGGATTCAAGGAAGCTTTTGGAGACTTTTTCAAAGACCGAGGTTAAAATATTGAAGTTTATTGATAGAAATTCCAGTACTATTACTGATATTGCTGAGAAGTTTGATATTTCTGAGGGAACTGTTAGCAAATATATTTCTTCCTTAAGAAAAAAGAAGGGCATTGTTTTTGCCGGAAAAAAAGGCAGGAAGAAAAAATGGCAGATCAGTCCTTCCACTAAACGTTTGATGGTGAAGGTTTAATTTTTCATTTTATAATGATAATAAACTTTTAAATACAGACCATTATCATAAGTATTAAAAATTTTAGAAAAGAGGGATGTAATATGGACAAAAATAGTGCTTTTATCTTGTGGTTTGACCAGCTGGGTGTGGATGATGTTGCTTTGGTGGGCGGCAAAAACGCTTCACTGGGTGAGATGTACACTAATCTTAAAGAAAAAGGAGTTAATGTTCCAAATGGCTTTGCGGTTACGGCGCATTCTTATTATTATTTGATTGATAAATCAGGGATTAAGGATGAGATAAGAAATATTTTAGAAGGTCTTGATAAGAGGGATGTCAGGGATCTTCACAAAAGAGGACAGAAAGTAAGGGATCTCATCAAGAGCAGGGAATTTCCACAGGAGTTGAGAGATTCGATAATTGAGGCTTACCATCATTTATGCAAGCAGTATGGTGAAAATACTGATGTTGCCGTGAGGAGTTCTGCAACTGCTGAAGATCTTCCTGATGCTAGCTTTGCAGGACAGCAGGAGACTTATCTGAATATCAAGGGAGAAGATGATCTTATAAGGGCGTGCAAAAAGTGCTTTGCATCGCTTTTTACTGACAGGGCGATTTCCTATAGGATAGATAAGGATTTTGACCATTTTTCGATCGGACTTTCCATTGCAGTTCAGAAGATGGTTAGGAGTGATAAGGCTTCTGCCGGGGTTATGTTTTCAATAGATACTGAATCCGGGTTTGAGGATTTAATCTATATTACTGGGGCTTATGGTCTTGGTGAAAATGTTGTTCAGGGTTCTGTAAATCCTGATGAGTTTTATGTGTTTAAGCCCACTTTGAGGGAAGGCAAGAGGCCGATTATTTCGAGGCAGGTGGGTGATAAAAAGATAAAGATGGTGTATACGAATAGTACTAAGACACCTACTAAGAATGTTAATGTAAGTCCTGAGGACAGGCAGAAGTTTATACTGAGTGATGATGAGATAATTCAGCTTGCTCATTGGGCGGTTGCTATAGAAGACCATTATTCTGAGAGGGCAGGTCATCATAAGCCAATGGATATAGAATGGGCTAAGGATGGAGAGACTGATGAGTTGTTTATAGTGCAGGCTAGGCCTGAGACTGTTCATTCCCAGAAAGATCTGAGTAAATTGAAAAAATATGTGATGAGAGGAGAAGGTGAGACACTTGTTGTTGGTCATTCGGTTGGTAACAAGATTGGCCATGGCACTGCTAATGTTATCAAGGATGTGCATGATATACATAAGTTTCAGGAGGGAGAGGTTCTTGTAACAGACATGACTGATCCGGACTGGGAACCTATTATGAAGATTGCTTCAGCCATTGTTACAAACAGGGGTGGCAGGACCTGCCACGCAGCGATTATATCCAGAGAGCTTGGAATACCCTGTATTGTGGGTACATTGAATGGTACAGAAAAGATTGAGCAAAAACAGGAAGTGACTGTTGATTGTTCTCAAGGGGATGAAGGTTATGTGTATGAGGGGCTTTTGACTTATGAGGTTGAGGAGATAGACCTTGGGGAGATTCCTGAGACAAGGACTAAAATAATGATGAACATTGGAAGTCCTGACCAGGCTTTTGCAAATAGTTTTATCCCTAACTCAGGGGTGGGGCTTGCAAGAGAGGAATTCATAATAAATAGTTACATTAAGGTGCATCCGAAGGCTTTATTGCATTTTGATGAGCTTACTGATCAAAAGCTTAGGGAGAAGATTGAGAAAATCACATATGGCTACGTTGATAAAAAACAGTTTTTTGTTGATAAGCTGGCGGAGGGTGTTGCAAGGATTGCTGCAGCTTATTATCCAAAGCCGGTGATTGTGAGGCTTAGTGATTTCAAGTCGAATGAATATGCTAACCTTATAGGCGGTGAAGGTTATGAGCCTAAGGAAGATAACCCCATGATTGGATGGAGAGGGGCTTCAAGGTATTACGATGAGAATTATAAGTATGCCTTTGGTATGGAATGTCAGGCTATAAAGAAAGCAAGGAATGAGATGGGCCTGAATAACATAAAGGTTATGATACCTTTCTGCAGGACTGTTGAAGAAGCCAGAAAAGTAATTCATGAGATGGAAATACATGATCTTAAGCAGGGTGAAAACCACCTGGAAGTAATAGGCATGTGTGAAATACCTGCAAATGTCATACTTGCTGATGAATTTCTGGAAATCTTTGATGGATTTTCTATCGGCAGCAATGACCTAACTCAATTAACTTTGGGGCTGGACAGGGATTCAGAGATCATAAGCCATATTTATGATGAGAGGAATGAGGCTGTAAAGAAGCTTGTGAGGCAGGTTGTTGAGAAATGCAATGAAAAGGGCAAATACATAGGCTTCTGTGGCCAGGCTCCAAGCGATTTCCCTGAGTTTGCAGAGTTCCTGGTTGAGTGTGGTATACAGACCATGTCTTTGAACCCTGATACAGTTGTTGGAACAACCTTTAAGATTGCGGAAAAGGAAAAACAACTGGGAGTGAACCCTAAATAATCTTTTTAGATTATTTTTCTATTTTTTGTTGTTTCTTTATTGTTTCTTTGGTTTTTGTTTAATTTTATCATGTTATTAATTGGTTTAAGGATTCTTTTGTGTTTTTGGTATGGTTTAATTGTGTTTCATGGAGAAATCTCTTTTTACTCCTGTTATTATAAGATCTTTAATTCCAGTAAATAGAGTTACTAAAATTTTTGTTATTGTCTATTTTAGTTAATTTATTAAATATCTGTGGAATTTTGAAGCTTATGAGTCTTAGAATTGGCGATGTGGATATTGAGAATCCTTTTGTGCTTGCGCCTATGGCAGGTGTTAATTGTGCGGCTTTCAGGAGAATGTGCAGGGAAGAGGGGGCTGCCTTGATATATACACAGATGTATCATTGTGATTTTTTGTTGCATAAGCTGGAGACTGAGGGTAGGAGTGCCGTGTTTGATTTTATTAATATACAAATGGAAGAAAGGCCTGTTAGTGTTCAATTGGTTGGCAATAGCCCTGAAAACATGGCAAAGGCTGCAGGATTGGTTGAAGAAGTTGCGGATATAATCGATATTAATTTTGGCTGTTGTGACACGAATATTATTAAGGCAGAGTGCGGCGGTTATTTTACAAAAAATATTGATTTAATGGTAAGGGTTGCAGAGAGTGTTGTTGCAGCTGTTGAAAAGCCGGTCACGGCCAAAATCAGGATTGGATGGGACTCTCAAAGTATAAATGGTGTTGAGGCTGCTTTGAGGCTTCAG
Source organism: uncultured Methanosarcinales archaeon (assembly GCA_964405675.1). Classification (GTDB taxonomy): domain Archaea; phylum Nanobdellota; class Nanobdellia; order Woesearchaeales; family DSVV01; genus CAZBGG01. The sequence goes on from CAYOOQ010000035.1 coordinate 7,644, forward strand.
GATTGTGGGATTTCTGGCTTGGCTGTACATGGGAGAACAGTAAAGCAAAAGTATGGTGGCAAAGCCAATTGGCAGATTATTAAGCAAATAAAGCAGAAGCTGGAAATACCTGTGATAGGTAATGGTGACGTGAATAATGCAGGAAGGGCTATGGAGATGATGGATGTAACAAAGTGTGATTTTGTTATGGTTGGAAGGCGCACGAAAGGTGATCCTGGCTTTTTTGGAAGGTGTTTAAGGAAGTATAATGGTTCTGGTGATTTTTATGGTTCTGATAGTTTAAATGGTACAAGTAATAAGGATGGGAGTTTTGTTGAAGTCAAAGATGCGAAGGAGCTTTACCCTAGGTTCCTTGATTATTATGGAAGGCTTGATAATGATAAAAGCTTTACTGAAATCAAGGCTCACTCGATGTGGTTTGCAAAAAGGGCTTGTCTGGGGCCGAAAAAGCGTGAAAGGATAGCGTTTGCCAGGACTAAGGGAGAATTGGAAGAAATTTTTTTTAGTGAATAATTGGTGGAGTATTTTTAAGTATTGTTGGAAGCAAATTTTAATCTTACTGGAATTTCTGTAGTGGTTTTTTGTTTGTATTTTTATTCTAAAAGGGTAACAAATATTTATAAACCTGCTTGATTGTCTTTTTGTAGCGGGAAAAAGAGGTTTTTCCTTTTTTCTTTTGTTTTGAGGGGTGATAGTTATGGTAAGGGTATTTATTAATGGATTTGGAAGGATAGGCAGGCACATATTCAGGGCAGGGCATAAAGATAATGATATTGAATGGGTTGGTATAAATGATCTTTCAGATACAAAGACTTTGGCTCATTTGCTGAAAAATGATTCTGTTCATGGAAAGTTAGATGCTGAAGTTAGTTATACAGAGGATTCTTTGATTGTTGATGGAAAGGAGATAAAGGTTTATGGAGAGAAGGATCCTGTAAGCCTGCCACATGAGAATCTTAACGTTGATGTTGCTGTTGAGTGCACGGGTCTCTTCAGGAAGAGGGAGGATGCCCAGAGGCATCTTGATGCAGGGGCAAGGAAGGTTCTTATATCGGCTCCTGCTGTTGGTCCGGATATCACGTTGGTGAAGGGAGTAAACGAGCAGGATTATGATGCAGAGAAGCACCATATTATTTCTAACGCCTCTTGCACTACTAATTGTCTTGCGCCTATTGTTAAGGTACTGCAGGATAATTTTGGTGTCGAACATGGATTAATGACTACTACTCATGCTTATACGGCTGACCAGAGGGTTGTTGATGCCCCTCATAAGGATCTTAGGAGAGCCAGGGCTGCTGCTGTCAATATAATACCTACTACAACTGGGGCTGCGAAAGCTGTTGCTGAAGTCATACCTGAACTGGAGGGAAAGCTTGACGGGATGGCGCTAAGGGTGCCGGTTCCTGACGGAAGTATTGTGGATTTCTTCTGTAATCTTAAAAAGGATGTTGATGAAGGGCAGTTGAAGGAGCTATTCAGGAATGTGGCAGGAAATGAGCTTAAGGGAGTGGTGGAGTATTCAACGGAGCCATTGGTTTCCACAGACATAGTGCAAAACCCTAACTCAAGCATTATTGACGGTGAGCTGATTAAAGTGATGGGGGGAAGGACTGTCAAGATAATCGCATGGTATGATAATGAATGGGGTTACAGCAACCGTATGGTGGATATGATTAAGCATATATCTGCATAAGTTTTATAAATGACCTTCTTTTTTTCTTTATTGTCTTTTGGTTGGTGTGGATAAATGGAAGTCGAAAATGTTCCCAGGCACATAGGAATTATAATGGACGGCAACAGGCGCTTTTCAAGGCGGCTGATGATGAAGCCATGGAAAGGTCATGAATGGGGGGCTGAAAAGGTTAAGAAGGTTCTTGAATGGTGCCGTGAGCTTAATATTGAGGAGTTGACACTGTATTCTTTTTCTTATCAGAATTTTAAGAGGCCGAAAGAGGAATTTGACCGGCTGATGGATATATTTGTGAAGAATTTCAGGGAGCTAAAGAAAAATAAAGATAAGCTTGAAAAGGAAGGTCTTAGGATAAATGTTATCGGAAGGACGTGGATGTTTCCTGAGGAATTGCAAAAGGAAATAAAAGATGTAATGGATATTACAAAAAATAATTCTAAGTATGTGGTTAATTTTGCGATGGCTTACGGAGGGCAGGAAGAGATTGTTGATGCTGCCAGGAAGATTGCTGAGCAGGTGAAGGAAGGAAAGCTGGATGTTGATTCCATCAATACTGAGTTGTTTTCAGAGAACCTTTATATGCCTGATGAGCCTGATTTAATCATAAGGACAGGTGGTGAACGGAGGGCAAGTAATTTTTTGTCTTTTCAGTCGGCTTATTCTGAGTGGTTTTATGTTGAGAAGATGTGGCCTGAGTTTGAGAAAGAGGATTTTGTGGAAATCATTGAAAGCTTTTCAGAAAGGAAAAGAAGGTTTGGCAAATAGTTTTTTGATGCTTAATCTGGAAGTTTTTTTGTAATTTTTTGGTTATAGAAATATCTTTTTATTGTTGTTATTGATTATTGTTAATTATTATTGAAGAAAAAAATTAAAAAAAATTAATTAATTATATTTCCTGTACTGTTGCGTAGATTTCTCCTTCTGCAGTTTTAGCAAATGTTTCTGTGCTGCTTGAAGGGTACCACTGCATTCTTACAGTGAATCTTACCTTGTCGCCGGGAGATAATGTATTACCTGTTGGGCAATCAATTGTTAACAATTCAGAATCACCTTGTTCCCAGGAAAATGCTGCTGTGTGATCGCCATCTATATCTGTTCCACCTGTGCAACTAGAACCATCATCCGAAAAACATATATCACAAGCACTCGCATCAATCTGACCGTAGTCTGTTCTTACTTCGGCACCATAAACTTCGATTCTTGAGCCGTAGTTGTTAACAAGACCTGCTATGACTGTTCCATCATCTGAATCTCTTATTGTATACCTGTCATCCTGGCACAGAAGCGGTGTTCCAAACTGGCATCTGTCTGGCAGAAACCTCGTAGGATCTAAGATTCCAAAGTAAGCCAGAGCGCCTACCATAATCATTATGACCAGAAAAGCCCATCCATATGTCATCAGGAATTCAAGGGCTGCCTGACCTTTTCTTT
>CAYOOQ010000036.1:0-10351 GCA_964405675.1 uncultured Methanosarcinales archaeon
CTTATAGTAAATTTAGGTTTCCGATAGACTCTCTGCGAGATTTTCAATAAAAAAAATAAATTAAATTTTTTCCCTTATTTCTTTAGCTTTTGAAGTTGCAAGTTCAACCATTTGATCAATTTCTTCTGAAGTTAATGCAATGGTTCCTCCTTTCTGAAGGGCACAGATAGTGTCGTCTTGTGTTACTGCCACTGTCAGTCTTGAATCAATGTGCTCTTCTTCGTCACTTGTAGGATCAACAACTAAGGCAGGACCTACTTTTGAAACTGTAACTGTTACAGGAGTCTTCTTAAGATCTAGCTTTTTTTCGGTTTTGACCTTGTAGTTTACCTTTTCATCTTCATATTCAGGGAAATTCGTATCTTTTAGTGCAGAAATTGCAGCTAAAGCTGAAGCGTCTAACAAATTTCCTGCATCATTAACTGTACAGATGTCAATTTGTACCATCCAGCATTTTTCCCCTTTTTTGATTACAAGATCTTTAAGGTCAATTGCTTTGCTTTCTCTTATTCCTCTGTCAATGACTCTTGAAAGTTCAATGGCTTGTATATCGGGTGGTCCTGAAACAAAATCCTTGTTTGATAAAGGGAGCAATTCAGCATTTACCATTATGGCGCCTGCTTCGGGTGTGTCAGGAAATGGAGTGCCAATTCCTAATTTTACACCTGCCATTACTTCAGTATTTCCTATCTTAACTCTTGCTGAACCTTCAGCTGTTTTTGAGATATCAGTTTCAATTGTTATTTCTCTGAGCTCATCGCATTTTCTTCCGTCTGCTCTTATATTTTCATCCAGCGAGGCGATAAGATGTTTTTTAAAATCACTGATCATTTGTATCACCTTTAGGTCTATATTTCATTTTTAGTGCTTCTTTTTGCATTTTGTTTATCTCAATGCATTTTTTCTTGCCAAGCTCAATCGCTTTTTTTAGTTCATCTTTACTTATTTCTCCGTCCATCTGGAGTAATGAGATTTTTCCTGAAGAAGGTATAACTGCGATAGGGATGTCTGCAACAGGCCCTTCTTCGTAAGCTTCTTCAGAGTAGTCAAGATCAACCAAAACCATATCATCAACTTTTCCAACTGAAACAGATGAAACCATGTCTTTCATTGGAATACCTGCATCTGCAAGGGCAACGGATGCTGCACAAATTGCTGCGCACCTGCTTCCTGCGTCTGTTTGGGGCAGTTCAATGAAAACATCCACCACTGCGTTTGGATATTCTGTCAAGTCCACGACAGGCCTTAGTGAGTTCTCTATTACCATAGAAATCTCTTTTGATCTCCTGCTTCCTCCAGGTCTTACTCTGTCGCCTATGCCTGAAAAAGGCATCATGTTATAATTGCATCTTAATACTCCTCCTGCAGGGTCCTGCAAAAATCTTGGATGCAGATCCCTTGGACCGTATACTGCGCAATATGCAATAGTTTCACCTATTCTGAAATAGCAGGAGCCATCAGCGTTTTTCACTATTCCTGCTTTGATTTCAATTTCTCTGGTTTCATCATAATTTCTTCCGTCAAATCTTTTTTCGTAACCCATTTTACTCACCTTGGTTGGTGTTTTTTATTGTAACAGCTTCGCCGGTTTCTTCTTCCAGCATCTCTTTTATCCTTACAGTAAGTCCCTGGAAATGGGCTTCGTCTTCAACCTTTTTGATTGCTTTTATGGCTACAGTCTCCTGTTTAGGGGTACCCTTTAACCATATTATCCCATTTTGTCCTACTGTTATCTGGCATCCTGTGGCGTCTTTGATCATGCCCACCATTGAGCCGCTTTTACCTATAATTCTCGGTACTTTGAATGGATTTACCATTATTATTCTTCCGCTGGTAAGTTTTTTTAGCCCGGGACCTTTTAATGACAGGTCAACCAGCTTTTGTGATGTAACATTTGTTATCTTGCAAACCAGATATTCTTCCAATTTGTAGTATTGTGTCAAATCGGCACCTTTTTGTATAAAGTCAGATGATGCTTCTTTAAGCATCAACATACCAGTGTAAGCGGAATTTATGTCAAGTCTCCACCCATTGACTGTTATGTCAATTATTTTTCCAATAACTACATCATTTTTTTTGGGAAGATATCTTCCTGATAGAGGGGTTATTTTAAGTGCCCTTCCATCTATTCTGACTAATCCGACTTTGCTTGCAATTATGTCTTCATCTCTTCTGTAGGTACCGAAACCTGGAAGATAGTCCATACCTTTTGCAAGAACATCTCCTGGTACCACAACGTCCCTATTTTCAACGCATATTTCACTCATCTTAATTCACCTTTATTTCAGCTTCTCCTTTTGTAAGACTATTTATTTTTTCTATTAGCTCATTCTTTTGTCCTGCTGGTATTTCCAGCTGGCAAAGCCACGAGCCGTCATTAAGCCATTCTTCTTTGACTACATCAGCCATTGCTTTTACTTGTGAATAGCCTTTGGCAGCGTATAAAGCAGGAATTTTAACTGTAATTTCAGACTTTTCCACCTTTATCGGCAGGATGGGTTGCAATTTCTTTACAATCTCTTTCATCTGCTCTTCGCTTCCCTTATGCTCCGAAATCCTGATTTTCGCCTCGTCCAGTGCAAGCTCTAATCTGTTGACTGGAATCGGGTTACCTGTTTTAGGGTCAACCGCGTTCGTATGGATCATTTGAAGAATCTTTTTCTTTTTTTCTGCCAATAGCTTGTTCTTAAATTCAGCAGTGAGCTGAATTTCTCCTTCTTTTATTATTTTAGAAGCTATTTCGTAAGTATTTTTTGTTTCAAAGATTTCTTCAAGTTTTGCTTCTGAAGCAAGCAAACCTTTTTTTGCGTCAAAAAAAACGCTTTCGGATGCAAGAACATCATTCAACTGTATGTCTTTTCCCTTTTTGTAATCAATTGCATTTTCGCAATCAACCAAAATCTCAAGATTAGTTCCTGCCTTTTTTAATCTTGCAATCACGGCTTCATCAACGTTTACCATTTTTCATTCACTTCTTATTTTTGAATTCACTGAGCACTTTGCTTAGTTTTTCAGGCTCAACTACTTTGTATTTTCGCTCTTCTTTTGTAATATAAACGCAATCAAGCCTGTCTACTGTTAGCTCGTCTCCGAACACTTTGTTAAGTGCCTTGATCGTTAGTTTAATTGCTTCTTCAATTGTTATGTCATCCCTGTATTCATTAGTCAGCATTTCTTCAACTTCTGTTTCCCCTTCGCCTATGACTGCTGCTTTGTATTGGAAGAAAATGCCTGTAGGATCCGTCTCAAAAAGTCTTGCTTCTCCCCCGTCAATTCCTGCAATAAGCAGCGACACACCAAATGGTCTTAATCCTCCTGATTGTGTGCAGAGTTGTTTTAGATTAGATATATCCTTGACTATGCTTAATACATCTATTTCTGTATCGTAAGTAATCGCGTGCTGCTGAGCTTTTAGTTGTGCCCTTTCAACAAGAATCCTTGCATCTGAAAGTATTCCTGATGCTGTTGCTGCAATGTGGTCATCTATTTTGAATATCTTTTCAACTGAGCTTGGGACAACAAGCTTATCAACTATCCTTTTGTCTGTGCATAAAAGGACTCCGTCCTTGCATTTTATTCCTATTGCAGTACTTCCTTGTTTTACTGTCTTTTTGGCGTATTCTACTTGTAGAAGCCTTCCGTCGGGGCTAAACATTGTTATTGCCCTGTCATATCCCATTACCTGATGGTTCATTGGTTGCATTGTGTTTTCCACCTCTCAAATATCTTTAATTTCTTTTTCCAGTTTGTTTATCATGCCTGAAGCGGACAAGCTTCTGACAATTGCTTTCTGATTATCTATTTTTTTTATTAAGCAGAGACTTGCTTTCACTTTGTCAAGATAATCGTGATTAACTTTCAAAATGCCTCTTTGCTTTTGTTGGTTGTATTTGTCTGGTAAAAACATTATTCCTGCTTTGGCAGTTTCAAATGTTCCCAAAGCCTGATTTATTTTTAGTTTTATTGAAAGCATCACTGATTTCTTAGACAGGATGCTTTCAGACACAACCTCAAAGGCCAAGTAGCGTTTTTTTTCCCTTAAACTTGGTATTAGGGGTTTTGTTTTCATAATGTCCAGGCCTTTCTTTTAATTAAGAGAAGAAAACCCGCCTGGCTCTCCTCTTATCTCTCTCTCTTGCCTAGAATTGATTTACTATTTATAAATTTGATGGTTTTTGTGGCAAGACAATTATAAGAATTCTTCTATGAGCTTTACGTGTTCTTTTTCTGCAAGGTATATTGCATCAACCACTTCTATTATGTAAGGCTCACGGGTTTTTTTAATTATTTCTTTGTAATTATTAAGGAGATGTTTTTTTCTGTGGAAGCATTCAGCAATATTGTCTTCATCAAAATTGTAATCTGTTTCTTTTTCTCTTTTGGTTTTTTTATGGGTAAGCTCTATGCCCATCTGCCTTATTATGTCCGAGTGTTTTTTTTCAATTTTTTCAAAGGATTCAAAAAGATTTTTCAGTTTTTTTGTTTTGGTCTTTTCTTTAATGCTTCTATAAAATTCCAGATTTTTGCTTTTTTCTTCCAGTAATATTTCAAGTAGTTTTTTTGTTTCTGTATCCATTATAAAGTCATCTTCTAATTCTTCATAAGAATTAAGTATGTTTTTAGATAGAACACCACAGTGTATGCAATGTGATGGCTTTTCCTTTGCCAAAAAAGGTTTTTTGCATATCCTGCATTTGAAAATATTCATTTTATGATTTGCCTGACAACTGCAAACGTACGACCGCAATATACACATCTTTTTTTACTTTTTTTGTCTAAACTTTTGCGGGGCATGTACTTCATTGTATTTTTACAATCCGGGCATTTTAGAGTATACATTTTTATGTATTTTCCAGTTGTTCTTTATTTTCTTCTTTTTTTTTAAGATTTGATTTTTCTTTTTTTTCAAGTTGGCTGATTTCGTCAATTATTTCTATATCTTCATGATCTAAAGGTGAACCTTCCTGTATTTTCAAGTCCTGGTTTGGGAATTCATCCATTTTCATCTGGTTTTCGGGAGTAAGGTCTTTTATTCCTTTAAATAATTTAGATATATCTTTTTTGTCTTGCAAATCAAAGTATTCGAAGAATTTTTGTGTTAGTTTGAGTATGAATGTTCTTCCATACTTTTCCCTTGTTATAAAGCCGAGTTCTTCTAACTCGTTTATGTGGTCATATGCCTTATTAGTTCTTACTTTTATAACTGTGCTTTGTAATATAGGGGATTTCCATGCAATAACTGCAAGTGTCTCCATGGTTGTTTTTGAAAGCTCAGTATGTGGGTTTATGTTTCTTACGAGAGGAAGATATTTTTCACGGACGGTCATTTTCCATCCATCTCCTTCTTCAATTATCATTAAAGGGGATTCTGAATCATCGTAACTCCTTTTTAGCTCATTTGCTGATTTGATTATTTCTTTAGAAGATTCTATTCCAATTAATCTTGAGAGCTCCTCAACATTAAGTTTTCTCCCTGCGGAGAATAGTAGGGCCTCAATTTGTTTTTTTAGCTCCATGTTAAAAAATACTTTTATGTCCTTATAAATAGTTTTCGGTAGAAGCTAGTTATAGCATTTCTCTGAAAAGCGCAATGCAGGGCCTTTTTTTGTTAGTCTGCAGATATTTCCTATGTCTTTATCTGAGCATTCACCAACAGGAGTGTTGTCTTCACAATATTGTTTTTCTCCTATTATGTGCCCTTCTATGCTTACTTCAAATGGCTCCACTATGAAAAGTCCGAATAATACAAAAAAACCCAGCATCATAATTGCTGCTGATAGATAAAAGTGTAGGTTCTCTTTTTGCATAATTAATTTAATAGAATTTCTTTATTTAAATAAATTTTGTTTGTGTTATGTGTGCGTGTTAATTGAAGATGAACCATAGAAGGGTTTTTGTTTGGTTCACTGGTCACAAGTCAAGTGTTTGTGAGCTATTTAAATGAGTTCGTTCTATAATGGTGTAGGTCAAAAATGGCCGAGATAGCCTCCCCTCAAAAGGGGTTGAAATAAAATGCGAAAAGCAAGGAGGTGTTTTAAATGGAAAACAACAGATATAAGTTAGAAAACCCAGTTGAAAAGAACGTAGATAGTAAGAATATGCCTTTGAAAAGTTTCAAGGCAGGACCTGTTAGGGCTACGGTGTGGGAAAATGCCACCGAAAGGGATTCTGTTTTCAATACGATTTCCCTTAGCAGGTCTTATAAAGATAAAAATGGAGCCTGGCAAAATAGTTCTGTCTTGAGGTTGAATGATTTGCCAAAGGCTTCAGTTGTCTTGAATAAGGCTTACGAATATCTTGTTAGCACTGGCAGCAATAATAGTCCGGAAATGAAGGCCTGATTAATGTAATATTTAATCAGATTTTATTGTATTCCGGCAAATTATGCGTTGTGAACAAATTTTTTTTGTTTTTTTGTTAGTTTTTTTTGAGAATTCATACAAAATTGATTTTAATTAAGTGCCTTAATGAAATCACAAAGAATTATAAATAAGAAGGTGATACAAATGTTAGCGGAAAATTCGGTGAATGAAATGGAAGAAACTCCTGTTGAAGGTACAAAGCAAACCCAAAAAACAAAAGAAAAAACTATAATGGATTTGCCTGGAGTGGGTGCAGCGACAGCTGACAAATTGAGTGCTGTTGGTTATAGTGATCTTTTGTCTGTTGCTGTTGCAAGCCCTGGTGAGATTGTTGATGCCACTGGCATTTCTGAGAGTGCAGCAAGAAAGATGATTAATGCAGCCAGGGAAACTCTTGAAATGGGGTTTGAAGATGCAGATTCTATTATGAAAAAAAGGGAGACGATTGAAAGGATTACCACAGGGAGCAAGACTTTTGATGAGTTAATCGGAGGAGGGTTTGAAACTGGTTCTATTAACGAGGTTTTTTCTGAGTTTGGAGGAGGAAAAACACAATTAGGTCACATCTTGTCCGTTAATATTCATACAATGAAGAATGAGAAAGATCCTGTTGCAGTTTATATTGATACAGAAAATACATTTAGGCCTGAAAGGATTAAACAGCTGGCTGTTGGTGCCGGAATTGACCCTGATTTTGCCCTGAAGCATATTAAAGTGGCAAGGGCTTATAATTCAGATCACCAGATGCTTTTGGCTGAGAAGGTTGAAGAGTTGATAAAGGAGAAGAATCTTAATGTTAAGTTGATTGTGGTGGATTCTTTGACTGCACACTTCAGGGCAGAATTTATTGGAAGAGGGACACTTGCGGAAAGGCAACAAAAGCTTAACAGGCATATGCATACCCTCTTGAAACTTGCGGATAAGTATAATATTTCTGTTTTTGTGACTAATCAGGTAATGTCTAAGCCTGACCAGTTTTTTGGTGATCCTACTGCTGCGATAGGAGGACATATAGTTGCTCATGCATCAACGTTTAGAATTTATCTTAGGAAAGGTAAGAAAGGGTGCAGGGTGGCTAAGCTTGTTGATAGCCCTAATATGCCTGATGGAGAATGTAGTTTTTTTGTGACTGAGGAGGGCCTTACAGATATTTAGGTTTCTTTATTTTTTGTTTTTATTGTATTTTGGTAAGATTTCTGAGGAATTTTGCATAAGCTTTAAATATTAGCAATTCTTCAGTTGCTCAATTGTTTGTTAGGTGAAAAGAGTATGTATGGAAATAATAGGTTTAGAGATGATGGGCCAAGTGCGCCTGTTGCTGTTGGTGAAGAATTGGATGTGACAATTGAAGCCGTTGGAGAAAAGGGCGATGGAATTGCAAAGAAGAATGGTTTTGTTCTTTTCGTGCCGAATGTTAACGAAGGGGACAGGGTCAAGATTAAGGTGAACAAGGTTCTGAAAAAGGTTGGTTTCGCTGACGTCGTTGGAGAAGCTTCTGCTGAAGAAGAGCAGCAACCAAAGCAAGAAAAAGAAGAACTTGAACTAAGTGAAGATGAAGTAGCTAATGCAAGTGAAGATTTTGGTGAAGAATCTGAAGAAACTGATGATGATCTTGAAGTTTCAGATGAGGTTGCTGAGGAAGATGATGATGAGGAAGCTGATTTGAGGAAAGAAGAATCTGAATTGGAATCTGAATCTGAAGAATTGTCAGACGACGAAGCTAGTGAACCTGAAGCTGAAGAAGAGCAGCTTGAAGAGGATTCTGAAGAGGAAATTGTGAAGAAGGAAGAAGATTCACTGCCAGAATCTGAAGAATCGTCTGAGGATGAAGAGGAAAAAACACAATAATTTTTTATACTTTAACTTTTTTATTTCTATTTGATGCGTCTTTTTGTTGCTCTGGATCTTGATGAAAGGGTCAAAGGGTATTTATATGATTTGCAGAGAAATGTTTCTGTGGAAGGGGCAAAAATTTCTTTTTCTTCAGGTTTCCACGTAACTCTTAAGTTTCTTGGTGAAGTTGATACGGGCAGTTTGACAATGATTAAGTCTGAATTGCGAAAAGTTGGTTTTGAGTCCTTTAAAGCTAAGACAAGTGGTGTGGGTTTTTTTAAGAAAAATAATAAAATCAGAGTTGTTTGGGCAGGGATTGAGCCTAAAGAAGAGATAAAAATGTTGCAAGAAAAGATAGATGATAGTCTTTACAAGGTTGGTTTTGAAAAAAACCGTAAATTTCATTCCCATGTGACTCTTGCTAGGGTGAAATATTTGAAGGATAAAAATAAGTTTATTGATAATCTGAAAAGCATGGAGAAAAAGGAAATTAATTTTAGAGTTAGTTCTTTTGTTCTTTTCAGGAGTCGATTAACAAGGCAGGGACCAATTTATGAGGTTCTGGAAAAATTTAAGGCGAAACAGTAATCTATTGATGGTGTTAGGTAAGTTTTAGATTTGGTTTTGTTTTTTAACATTTTGGCTTAGGAATAAGGTTGTTTGAAGGATTTAAAGACTAAGAATGCATGTTTTCATGTTTCACTTTTATTCGTTATTCATGAGTGAATACTTAATTTTATAATACATTTAATATGGTTTACTTTATTATGAAGAAAAAAGGGCAAGTGACTTATTTTATTATAGTAGGTCTCATAATTCTTATAATCATAGGTTTGTTTGTTTCTTTCTTAAGGACACAAGAGACGGTTACTTCTACTTCGGTCGATGAATTTAAAAAAGTTAGGTTTTATGTTGAAAATTTCCTGGAGCAGCATGCAGAGCATTCTATTATTTTGGTTGGGAGACATGGTGGTTACATTGGTAGCATCGAATCTTTGAATCATGAGCCTTACGCTTATGAATATGGTGGAAATATTGTAGCAACTGGTATTGGAAATGTCCCCAGAAATAGTTATGGGCAATGGTTTAAGAGGGACTATCATTATGCAGAACCAGTAAATACTTATCCGTGGTCGGGATTTTCTACTCCGGATGGTTCTCACTTTTCTGAAACATATAAGGTTGGAAAGCCTTTGTTACCTCCTTTGGAGAGGACTACGGCTCGTTCGAGTACTACTGTGAAAAGGGAAATTGAAACTTATGTTGAGGAGATGGTTAAATCTGCTAATATCAGGTCGTTGTTTGAAAGGGAATTTGATATTAAAACAAGTGAAAATCCGAATGCTACGGTTGTTTTTGGAGCAGCAAATACTTTTGTTTTTTTAGAATATGAGATTAACTTATCAACCAAGAATCAAGTGACTAGAAAAACCATGAATGATTATGTGGTTGAAATACCTATAGGTTTTAGAGATTTTTATAATTTCATAGAAGAAACTGTTTATTATGATGTTTCTGATTTGAGGTACAGGGTTAGTGATGTCAGCCACTATGAACAGCTTCCTTCCTTTAAAACAGATTATAGGGTTTCGTTGGATAAAGACACTGTTGGAAGTTCTGATATGATTACTTTTGTTTATAATGATACAGAAATAGGTGATTATTATTTCAGGATATTCAGGGAAAATAGGATACCTGCAATTTATGATCTTGTGCCAAAAACTTATGAAGAATACGATTCTTTATTAGATGAATATGTTGATGTTGAGTATGATTTGGATGGTGTTGATTTGAATAAACATAATTTTGGTGGAACTTCTAATCCTTTTACTCATAAGACTTATTCAGACGGCATTTTGAATTATATACGTTCTCCGCAAGGAATTGATCCTGATGGAGGGGATGTTTTGACTTTTACCTATGGGCTAGCTTCTCAAGGTCCTTTATGTCCTGATCCGGTTAGTGTAAGTGTTAATGAAGATTCAGGTGATTTTACTATTACCTGCCCTGATTATCATATTAATCTAGAGAATTATACTTGTGATATGAGAGTTTATGTAAGTGACCAGCATGATGTAGAGCCGAAGGATTATGATGACCTGACTTTTCAATATACATGTGATGAGTGTATTGGTAATACTAACAGAGGTGTTTGT
>CAYOOQ010000037.1:0-10175 GCA_964405675.1 uncultured Methanosarcinales archaeon
GAATAAACCGAAAGATTTAAATACTAATTTATCAAAGAAATTATATTAGTATATAAAATCGTATATTACTGTTTAGTGAAGATAATGGCAGAGAAGCAAGCAATAAGAGGATTTCATACTTTTGTAGTGTTTTTTCTAGGATTGTTTCTTTTATTTGCAGTACCGGTTTTGGGTGATAATACTCATTTGAATATTACAATGGATGAGGTTGTTTACCAGAATGTGACCTTTGCAGAAGATTTTGATCTTGTTAACCAGCAGAAGAGTTGTATGGTTGAAGGGACTGTGAATGTCAGCAACACCAATGTTGACGACTCTACTATTTTTGATATTTATCTGGTTTTTTCAAACGTTGATAAATTGACTACTGATTTTTATAATGTGGATGGCAGGTTTGGTACTGCTATAACCGGTGGTTCTGCTCAATCGCTTAATGTGACTGAGGATATTGATGATACTGTAAATGGATATGAGTTGCCCTTGGATTTGGATAATGATAATGATGTTGATTACGCCTGGGTTACTTCCACTCATTTTGTTTTCAATCTAAGCAGTGAAGATGAACTGATTGAGATTGAGTTTGGAAATACGTTAGACCCTGGGAATACAATTGATTTGGATGGTGTCCAGATTGAAGGTAACAGGACGTATGGAAATCTAACTGTCAGGGGTGAGGTTGCAGAGGCTGATACACTTACTGCTGATGATTTTGAGGTTGTTATAACAAGATATCTTGAATCTCCAATCATCCTGCATATACCTGAATTGAGGGGTCAGGATTATTCTACTTTTATATATAATATGTCATGTTTTGGTCAGGAACCCCCTGTCAATATAATAACCGATTATTCGAATGAATTTCATCCAGATATAACCAGGAAGGTTTTGTCAGGTTATGACTGGACACTTAATCAGACTGTCGTTAATAATAACATTGCTGGTCAGGATATAACTAATTTGAATATATCTATGATGGCGCAGCCGGTGGAGTGGAATGAATCAATGTTTCCCTTTAATCTGTCTCATCTTTTTCCATTAGGAGATTATGGGAATGTAGAGACGGTTGATAGCTCATTCTGGTGGTGGGCTCCGGATGGCGGAACGTTAGCGCACGGAGAAAATGTTTCCATAAGGTTTAACATGACTGCCCCTTATAGTGTCCCTTTTTCAGCTACCTATCTAGGGCTGGTTGAAAACATTACTTATTCAGTTGATTATATGCTTAGTAATCTTACTGTTTCTCAAATCAATGCGTCAGCAGATATTGATTTTGAGGAGGAAAAGAGGATCTATAGTCCCGCTGATGATGAGCTAAATAATAATGTGACTTGGGAGATCAGGCCAAGGGTTTATACGCGGGAGAATATAACTTATGATTTACATAAAGTGAGCTTGTGGGTTACTGATGACTTAAATCCTCTGAACAAAGTGGGACTGGAGCGGACTTACAATTCATCAGATGGTCCTTTGAAAGAGATTAATTTTACAGAAGGGTGGGGTAATAGCTCCCATTATTGGTATTTCAATTATACTGATGGGTCAGACCCGCCTATTGTTTGGATAGAGCCAGAATGGCTTATAGCTAACAGATATGGGCAGATAAAGAACTTTACCAGAACTATGAGTGGGGAGGATCTTTATATGAAGTATATCTATGTGGTGAGCGGTTATTGGCTTAAGATTAACAAGAATATTACAAACATCGGAGAAGGTCATTATCATATTAATACTACTGTACAAAATGTTGGTGATGGGTGGACCCCAATGAACGAAGTGGTTACAGTTTTCGATTTTGTTCCGGAAGAGTTTGATGCAAGCAACTGGTCCGTTGAAGCATCTAATTCAACCCCTGTAGGAACGGAGGGTTCAGACTATTTTGGTACAGCTTATGTTTGGAATATTCCTTGGGTAGAGGGTATGAATTCATCTCTTGGGCCAAAGAGGGGGCCTAATGCCACCAGTCCTGAAAATTACACTTGGAGTGTCAGTTATGAGGTCAATGGAACTGGTACATACAGGGTTACTGAATTGTATATCGTCGGTTTAGACCCGCAAAAGGTTGATGGGGCTTATGCCTCGCCTATAATAACTATTATTTCGAGTATACAATCCCATTCAAGAGAAGTTATTTATGTTGGCATAATTGGTTTTCTGATGATATTGAATGTGTCGAATCTTATAATAACTTACAGGATTAATCATAAGATTAGCAAGCATATGCCTGCTCCCCCTCCAAAGCCAAAGAGGACTAGATAAATCTGATGATTTTGTCTGTAACTTTTTTTGTGGCTTTATTTTGTGATGTTTTCTTTTTAGGATAGTTTTGATTGATGGGTGATACACAATAAAAAACTTAATAAATCCCCTTTTAATTCTTAATGAATAGCGAGGGGGCATAGTATAACCTGGCTAGAATAGCTGGCTCCAGTCATGGAGCGATGAGCTGCAGTTAACCTGTGGCGGTGACTAAGCTAATGGTCTGTTGAAGCCTCGCTTCAAGGAAGAGACCAGCGGATCTGGGTTCAAATCCCAGTGCCCCCATTTTTTATTTTTTTAATGCTTCTGTTGGCTAATCAGTTATTTCTTTCATCGCTTTTTCTTTTGCCTGTTGAAGAATAAATTTAATTGATGTATCTTTATTAAGCGCTATTTTTTTGCAATCTTCAAATTCGGGGGAGATGTTAACTAGTTTATCACCTATATACCCCAATTTTATATTTATTTCATACTCGTGCAATTTTATCTTTTTTGTTTTTTCTTCAACTTTTTTCCTTCTGGTTTCGTTTATTCTTACGCCTGTAGTAGTTGTTTCTTCAAAAATTTTTTTTATAAGTTTATTAGTGTCTTTTTTGTTACAGATTACTGAGAGCCTTGTTCCTGGTCTTTGTTTTTTCATTTGTATGGGGGTAAAGTACACGTCGAGAGCATTTGCTTTGAATAAGGTTTCCATTGTGTGGCCCAGGATTTCGGGTGTGCAGTCATCTATGTTGGTGTGTATTTCATGTGTGTATTCATCTTCGGTATGTTGGTTTTTTTGTTTTTCTTTTGTATCAGCCTGAATTTCTTCCAGTATGAAGGCTCTGAGCATATTTGGGTTATTGTCATCACTTCTTGTGCCTGAGCCGTAACCTATGGATTTTATTTTTGATACTGGCATGTTTCCATATTCATCTGAAATCCTTTTTAGGATTGCAAGGCCAGTTGGGGTTGAAAGCTCCATTCCTGAATCCGTTGAAAATGTTTTCATTCCTTTTGCTATTTCTGATGAGGCAGGTGCAGGGACTGGCAGCCGACCGTGATGTGTTTCAACAAACCCGTTTCCAAGATTTATTTTAGAGCAGATTATTTTATCTGGATTTATTTTTTCTATGAGAATGACCGACCCTACAATATCGATTATTGTGTCTATAGCTCCTATTTCGTGAAAATGTATGTTTTCTACGCTGGTTCCGTGGACTGTTGCCTCGGCTTCCCCAAGTATGTTTAATATTTCAATGGATTTTTTTTTGATGTTATCATGCAGTCTACTTTTGTTTATTATTTTTTCAATGTCTTTCTTTTTCCTCATGGGTTGTGATGATTCGTGGTTTATTTGAAGCTGCTTTGTTTTTATTCCTGTTATCTTTTTTTCATTCAAATTGATTTCAAAATCAAGATTTAGCTTTGAAAGCTCTTCTTTAAGGTATTGTAATTTTTGGCCAGAATCGATAAGGCTTGCCAGTATCATGTCTCCACTAACTCCTGTTAAACATTCAAAATATATTGCTTTCATTTTTTTTCACTTTGCCTGTTGATTAGTGCTGCCATGTAGCCCGCTCCAAATCCGTTATCAATGTTCACTACAGAAATTCCCGGGGAGCATGTGTTCAGCATAGTTAAAAGCGCACTTATACCATTAAAATTTGCACCGTAGCCAATACTTGTTGGGACAGCTATTATTGGTTTTGATATCAGTCCTGATACCACTGAAGGTAATGCTCCTTCCATTCCTGCAATTGTTATTACTGCATTTGCTTTTTCAATCTCGTCTACTATTGAAAGGAGCCTGTTTAGACCAGCTATTCCATAGTCATACTTCCTGTTTACTATTGAGCCCATGCATTCTGCAGTTATGGCGGCTTCTTCAGCGATCTTTCTGTCGGAGGTTCCTGCTGAAAGAACCACAACATTGCCGGTTTTTTTGATCTCTTCTTTCTTGTAAATTATCAATCCGGCATCCTCATTGATTTCTATTCCTTTTATATCTCTAACTTTTTGAAAATGTTCCTGTTGTGCTTTTGTTCCCAGGATTACTTTATTTTCTTTTTTCATTGCCTCAAATATTTGTCTGACTTCATCAGGAGTTTTATTTTTGCAATAGATTGTTTCGGGGAACCCTCTTCTTTTATTTCTTTCAGTATCAATGTTTGCGCAATCAATACTTGTAAAGGTATTTTTAAGAATAAGTTTTTTTATCTCTTCTTTTGAGGCTTTTCCCTCCCTGAATTCTTCGAGAGTTTCATCGATTTTCATTATCTTTCACTTATATCAATTGCTTTTATGTTTGTCTGGTATATCTTTTCGTTTATTTCTTTGGAGGATTCTTCGTATCTTTTAAAATATTTTCCGGGAATCTCCAGGATGAACTTTTCATCTTTTAATCTTGCTCTTACATTGCAAATGTTTTGTTCAGTCAAAATTTTTTCTGCTGTTTCAACTTTCTTTAGTTTATCATATGTTATTTTAGAATTAAAAGGTATTCTGGTGGCAAGACAGCTGTTTGATTCTTTATTGTAATTTGATAGGCCGATGTCTTTCGCAATCATCCGGACATAATGCTTTTTGATCCCACATTCCTTAAGAGGTGAGAAAACGCCGAACTCTTTAAGGGCTTTCATCCCGGGTCTTTTTTTGTCATCATCTGCATTTGTTCCATCAAGAATATTTTTCCCTGGCAGACTGAGTAATATTTTTTTTTTGCATAAGTAGCATCTGTTTTTGGGGTTTTTGCTGATTTTTTCATCAAGTATGTTTATCCTTATTATTTTATGGCGTATTCCTATTTCTTTTGCTATCTTTATAGAATAAAGTACGTCATCTTCGCTTGTGAATTCTGAAGCGATGGTGCAGGCGATAGCTTTGTTACCTAAGGTTTCATGTGCTATTTTTGCAACGAGGGTGCTGTCTATCCCTCCGGAAAATGCAATAGTTGCTTCCTTTAGTTGTGATATTGATTTTTTAAGTTCTTCAAGCTTCATTGATTGCCAAAAATTCTTGTTATTTATAAATCTATATTATGGATTTCTTGACTACATAGTGTTTTTTTGAGAAGTTATAGTGTTTTTTTTGTTTTTTAAAGCGGGTTGAAAGGGTTATTGAGTCTTTGTTTTGAAGTGCTTTAATCTTTTTGTAAATTTTGAAATTTTTTTATTTTTTTTAAGATGGTTCGTGGATATTCTTTTCATCATATTTTATTTTTTGTTTTTTTTGGAAATATTTCGTTTTTTCTTTGTTAATCGTGATTAAATACTTATGCTTTTCCAGATTTATGAAGGCAAACAGCACAGTTGACGGGATTTATATCATGAGTGACAAGCCGATTGTAAAGAAAAAGAAAATGTTGGTTTGTTCGGAAAGAACTGTGAAGGGTAAATCTTTGGATGATTTGTTACTTAATTTATCGGGGAAAAGTGATTTGTCTTATGTTGCAGAAGGGGATTCTTTGTATAAGGTTGATGGTGATGTTAAAAGGCTTCCTAAGGTTAACAGGAGCCTGGCGGAATTATTGATTGAAGATTATTCGATTGATACTGATTATATTGGTTTGTTGAGGAAGAATAAGTCAGTGATTTTGGAAAGTGGTGACGGGTTGTTTGAAGTTCTTGGAAAGGCAAGGAAACGATCCCTTCCAAATAAAAGCAGGAAGGAGCTTTTGAAAAAGGTTGATGAACTTATTGATGCGTATTTTTCTCCAGGTTTTTTCAAGTCTTACAAGGAAAAATCTATTTTAAGGAAGGCAAGAAAAGTTCCTGAGCAAAATATTTATTCTAAGATGTTGAGCTCTATATCCACTATTGTTGCTAAATCGGACAGGAATAGGGTTAAGAAATCTATCTTGGAAGAAATAAAGAGGATGTATAGTAATGGGAGGTATGATTTAATTGTTGGTTTGAAGACTTCTGATATGTCTTTGAAGGCAGAAATTGCTGAAAAATTAAGTCGTGACGTTGGTTCGAAGGATTTCTTTGTTTTTAAGAACATTCCTTATATTGTAGTTCCATGTTCAAAAAAAGATGCTGATAAGCTTTGTTATTCCCTTAATAACAGGCAAAGGAAATATTTTTCAAAAGTAAGTCCAGATATGGATGCGATTGAGAAGGTGCAGGTTTCAGATGTTTCTTATACGCCTGAGCTGTTTATGAAAATAGCTGCAGATTTTAATTTGTTTAAATTTCATGAAAAAGATATAGGAAAAAATATTGGCTGGAATCTTCGTAATATACACGCTCCTGCTGCCTGGCATACTACACGTGGTAAAGGAAGCTCGGTTCTTGTAATCGATACCGGTACTGATTATAATCATCTTGATTTAAAGGATTGCTTTGGAGATAAGAAAGGTTATAATTTTGTTGCGGGGAATGATAATCCTCTGGATGATAATGGTCATGGGACGCATGTTGCGGGGATTGTTGCCGGCAGAAGGACTGGTGTTGCTCCAATGGCTACTCTTTATGCGGCTAAAGTATTGAGTAAGAGTGGTGTAGGAAGCAGTACTGATGTTATAAGGGCGATAGATTATGCAGTGGAGAATGATTTTGATATTGCCAATATGAGCCTTGGTTCCCCTAGATTTAGTTATGCCTATGCAAGCATGTGTAAGAAGGCCTATGAAAGAGGAGTTATCTTGGTGGCTGCTGCTGGTAATCATGGTTACGGTGCAGAATACCCTGCAGCTTATGATGGTGTTATTTCTGTTGCTGCTGTAACAGCTGATAATATCCATCCAGGTTTTTCAAATATACATAAGACTGTTGATATTTCATGCCCGGGCGTTCAGATTTATTCAACTTTTCCGGGAAATGATTATAAGAGTTGTACAGGGACTTCTATGGCAACTCCTCATGCGGCCGGTGTCGCGGCACTGGGTTTGTCTGTAAAAAATTCTATGGGACCTAGTGGATACGAAAAGGTTTTAAAGGATACTGCATTTGAACTGGGTAAGGGGGAATCTTATCAGAAAGAAAAATATGGCGCCGGTTTAGCACAGGCGGATAAACTGGTGGACAAACTATATAGTTCGGTTTTCAGGAGGTTTGGAAGATGGATATGAGGGAATATTCCGTTTTTTACAGGGGTTCGGTTGATGAATTCAGGGAGAACTATATCAATAAATTTAATAATTATAATTGTAAAATAAAGGATTTCATAGATCTTGATAAAGATTTGCTCATATTGTTTTCTGCTCCTGTTGAAGTGGAGGGTGAGCTTGAAAAGATTATTTATGGTGATGAAGTCTTTTCTTTTTTTGAAGTGCATCCCAGAACTAAAATGATTGAATATGGCCCTCAGCAATCAAAATACCCTGAAGGGAAAGGCTGACTCCCACTTTCCCTTTGCTTTCTTTAGTCTCCACTAATCCCAGCTCTTTGAGTCCCCTGGATTTTTTTGTTCCGTTTATGTGGTATGAAATAAGGGGGAGTGACATGTCCATTTCCTTGCTTAAATTTTCGAGAGATGAGCAGCAGTGTTTTTTAGCATGCAGTAACCTGATTATCTGCATTTTTTTATCAGGTATCATTTTATAATATGAGAATTTCAGAACGGGAAGCATTATCAATTTTCCATCTTCCACACTATAAGCCATTATTCCGTTTACGAAGGCGGCACTTGTCATCATTGCTGTTGTCGTGGGATTTCCGGTTGCTACATTGATTATGAGATTGTTTTCAGTTTGTTTTAGTTCTTTAATCAGCCTGAATATGTTTTCCCATCCAATTTGCTTTATTTTGAGCTTTTTGGTTTTGACCTGGTATTCTTTGAGCTTGTTTTCAAGCTCTTGTGATTCTCCGGAATCTATTATGATGATTTCTTCTGTTGAAAGCTCCCTTATTCCGGCAAATAAGGATTCTGTTTGAGAATTTTCCAGGGTTATTATCTTATTTTTTTTGGATTCCATTGTTTCTGATTTTTCCTATTTACCTTTTTGATTTAAATAGCTTGCTATTAGTCATACCCTTGTCACTGGTCATTTGTGCATAAAATATTTATATGCATAGTTCTTACTAAGGTATGTAGTGACTTACAGTGGCTTCTTTAGGGTATTAAATTTATGATTTAACCCTTCAACACAAATTATATAAATTTAATATAATTAAAAGGAGTAGGTGGTATTATGGCAAAGAAAAAAAATTCGATGTTTGAGCCCTTCCAGAAAATTACCGGAGTGAAGAAGGTTATTCGCTGTAAAAGCTGCGGTAAAAAAATGGAAGTTGATAATTTTAACAGGGCTTTGTGTGAAGATTGTGGTTACAGGGGTTCAAGGAGAAAGGATTTTGTTAAGGCCGATGTTAAGAAATTTGCGGACTCTGAAGCATGAGGAGGTAGTTTTTTATGAGTGAAGTTATAGTGTATTCAACAATATCTTGCCCAATGTGCAGGAAAGCAGAGGAATATCTGGAGCAGAACAAGATTAATTTTTCTGTTAAGAAGGTCGACAGGGATCGTAAAGCGGCTATGGAAATGGTCAGGGGTTCCGGGCAGCAAAGTGTTCCCGTAATTTCAATTGACGGGAGAATGATTGTTGGTTTTAACAAGCCAGAGCTTGATAATGCTCTGGGCATTTAATTTTTTAAAATGACTGGGGAGAACACTTACGATTTGATAATAGTTGGAGCAGGGGTCACAGGGTATGGTTCTGCATTATATGCAGGCAGGTTTAAGATGAAGTCGCTGGTTCTTAGTAAGGATACTGGGGGAATCATAAATTGGGCCAGTCATGTGGATAATTATCCAGGGATTCCTGATGTTACCGGGATGGATTTGGCTGATAAGATAAAGGATCATGCGTTTAGATTTGGTTCTGAATTGAGACTTGAGGAGGTGGAAAATCTTGAGAGATCAAGTGATTGGTTTAAGGTGACTACATCCAGAGGGGAATATTTTGCAAAAAGTATAATTATTGCAACTGGTAGTGAAAGGAGGAAGCTTGGGATTCCTGGTGAAACTGAATTGAATGGGAATGGAGTACATAGCTGTGCCATTTGTGATGGTTATCTTTATAATGGAAAAACTGTGGCTGTTGTTGGTGGCAGTGATAGTGCTGCAAAAGAAGCTCTTGTTTTGGCGGAGCATGCTGAAAAAGTTTTCATAATTTATCGTAAAGAAAAGATAAGGGCTGAGCCGATAATATATGATAGGGTTATGGCTGCAGACAATATTGAGATAATAAATAATACTAATGTTGTCGAGGCAAAAGGTGATAAAAAGCTAGATAGGGTTGTTCTGGATAAGCCTTATGATGGAAAGAATGAATTGCCTCTTGATGGCTTGTTTATTGAAGTTGGGCATACTCCTTTATCACAGCTTTCCAGGACAATCGGTGTTGAATTGAACGAAAAGGGAGAAATAGTTACTGATAAGATGAGTTGTACAAATGTAGAGGGTGTTTATGCTGCGGGCGATGTTACTGACATGGAATTTAAGCAGGCTATTACCGGGGTTGCACAAGGAGTTACTGCAGCTTATATGGCATTCAAGCACATAAAGTCTAAATCATCTTGAGTTCTTTTGTTATTTTATCGATTTCTTCGGATTTGTCAGGGCCAATTGCTCCACAGGTAACGGTTCCCGGTTCGATTACTGTTCTTCCTGCATCAGTAATCACAGAAGTTGTGAATCCCATATCTTTTGATTGCTGGATGTGTTTATATAGAGATTCTTTATTCTCGATATGTAAGGCTATTTTTTTGCTGCCTTCGTTTCTCCATTTCTTAATCTTTTCCTTTTCAGATTTTAATACGGCTTCCACGGATGCATGTGCTGCCTGGACAGCCATTTTTCCTTTTGGCAGCTTTAGATCTTTTCTTATCAGAATCACTTGTTTGTATTCCATGTGCTTTGGCTTGGTTACTGGTTTTTAAAAATTGTGGTTTGGTTGGGGAAGAGGAAAGAGTTTTGAGTTATGAGTTATGAGTTTT
>CAYOOQ010000038.1:0-9936 GCA_964405675.1 uncultured Methanosarcinales archaeon
GCTTTGCGCTGCCCACTTCCGTGGCTACGGCGGAAAACGTAGTGAGTTTTGAGTTTCGAGTTATGAGATGTATTGCCATTATAAGAACTGGGTTTGTAAGAATTGTGCTGTGAAGAACCAAGTTTTAGATATTCAGGGATGAATGTCGGTTTTTAGTTCTCAGAACTCTTGTCTCAAAACTCAGAACTGATCATCTTTTAGAACTGAAAGCCGAATTCTGAGTCTTCATATTTGCCGTTGTACTGGTATTTGTACCAATCTTTTCTGTCGGAAAGGCACATTTCAAATGCATAATTCATCCTCTCAAGCGTAATAGTTAATTTTTCATTCTTATCAGTCGTAATTGGAGGTTTTCCATTGCATCTTCTAAGATGATGTTCAAAAAGATTATCATAACCAAGCTTTGTTATTTTATCAACGATGTAGCTGATATCCTCTTGAGCGGCCTTTGCCGAATAGTATTCATCTAATCTTTTCATTTTTTACCTGTTTGTTTTTTTACCAAAAAACTCTTAATCAGATCATTCGTACATTTTGAAGCAAAATACATTACTTGTAGTACTTTAATTGCGCGGAATCAATTTAATTATAAATCTTTTTCTTTTTTTTGCCGAAAGTTCTTTTGAAAAAATGAAAAAATTGTTGCCTATACACAAAAATATTTAAATAGCCTTGATACCTTTGGGAAGGTATGTCAAAGGAAAAAGATTTTTTGGAAGAACTGGCTGAAGACGAGAAGTCGGAAGATGAGCAGGACAGGGATGTTTACAAAAAAGAATATAGGGAATCGTTAGTTGAAGACGACGAAATCAGCGATGAAGAGGACGGCTTTATGCAGGGTTATGATTCAGACGCTGATGAAGAAGAAATGGAAAAAGAAGAAGAGTAAGAATATTCTGATTTCCTGGTAAAAGCTAATTAGACAAAGTGGGGTGCCTGAGCATGGCTTGATGGTTTGAGTCTAGCTTGGTGGATTAATGTCCAACAAAGATTTTACGTCCTCAAAATTTTCCTTGTAAACATGGGCTGTTGTTGAGTAAAATATGAGGCTGCCTTTTTTAACATTCAATTTTTCTGAAACGTATTCCTGAAGTTCATTTATCTGAAACAAGGTTGCAGGCCATCCTATGAACATATCATTGTTTCTTATGACGCAGGTCACCCTCATGTGATTTTCAACTATTTTAAAAGTGCACATAACGAGACCAGGCTTAGGATTTTTTACATTCGCACAATCAACAACCGGATTCCATAAAGTCACAACACCTGTTCTTGTGGCGGAATCTTTCTGCAGTAGTGGTATGATGTAATCGTTTATCTGATCAATTTGTTCGTTAAAATGAAAAAGCCTTTGCCCGTAAGTGAAAGAATATCCTGGGTTCATCTTTTTTGCAAGAATAATATTACGCATTTCCTGGGCATCAGGATAAACCCACTTATTGCAATCCTTTAATTTCTTCCAGGGAAATTCAACATCTTCGTGAGGCTGCTTTATTTCAAGGTTAAAGTTTAGTATTTGCCTGAAATCTCTGCTACCATCGTTATAATCTTTTCCCTTTCTCATGATTAATTTTATTGATTCCTTCCAGGCATCTTCACATTTTTCTTTTATTATTTCGGGCATTTTATATAAAAGACGTCAGCTTCAGGTTTCCTTCAGCTATTTCACCAAAATCATAACATAACAGAGGAATATTATAAAGATTCATTATTATGTCAATCTCTCTTAATATATCGGATGCATTAGCTTTCCCCAATCTTGCAATTCTTGCCCTATCTCCACCATCAAAGATTTTTCCGATAGTTTCTTTTGTCTTTAGGGGTTTGTTGAGCTTATCCTTGTAAATCTCCTCAATGCTGCTTATGCTTGCTTTTTTGAAATCTTTTACAGTTTTCTTTTTTTTGGTAAACCCTTCAAAAGCACATGAAAATGCGGTTTTGAACTGTGTTGGCATACCGCATGCCAAGTATATTGACTCCTGAGTCAAGGCAAATTCTGTAACTTCTTTTTTCGTGCTTTCTATAAGGTTCAACATAATCTGCTGATCTTTATTAGGTTGTTTCCACCCATAATTCCAGAACCTTATGTAATTCCTGGAAATTGAAAAAAAATCAGTGGGTGATTTTGAATTAAGGTTTGCTATTCCATTAAAATGTTCCAGTGAATGATTTCTTTGGATGCTGTTGGCCATAAATAATGCTTTCAATACATTATCAATCAGATTTCTGAATTCATTGATTTTGCCATTTTTTTCAAAAAACTTTTCAACGTCCACAACAATTGTGCAGGAAGAGCATAAGACCCCATAACTATCAGCAAGGCTATAATCCATGTAGTTCTTCCAGTCATTTTCGCTAAAAGTATAGGGACCTGCTTTTCCCAGTATATAAGGGGGCTTGTGAAGATCTTTGTTTTTTATGTATAGTTTAGTTTTTGTTTCCATGAAAAGTTCAACTACCTCATGGAAAAAGTCTTTTGCATCATAAATGTGTTCTGATTTTATCTCAAAGATAATGTGAATGTTTTCATTTTTGTATCCGGAAACCAATTTTAAGAAATCAATTATAGGTTGTTGATTTTTTATGTTTTTGACATCAATTGTAAGTGTCACATCTTTGCCGTAATTGGAGCAATCATCAAATAAATTATGAAAAAATTTTCCCAGTTCATTTTGATTATTTTCTTGTATAAAGCATTCAAAATCATTAAGACAGATGGTATCGTTGACATGGGAGAAGCAATCTATGATTGTATCATAAAGGTCTTTTATGTTAAATTTCTCGCTTTGGAGAAGTATTGAATTCACTTTCGTGGTCCATGTATCAGGGTCGTACCTGAATACAAAGCCTTCATTTTCGTAACCTTTGATTGGGAGGGCTTTACCATGTGGCTTAGAAATGATGACTTTTCTCTTATTCCTTTCAAAAGTCAATTCTTCTCCATCATTAAGATCAAGCTTAAAGTGTTTTTGCCCTTTTAGCCCCACATTCGAGACCTTTAATATCTTATTTTTCTCAAGCTTGTTTAAATGGTATAGTATGTTCCTGTGGAGTTTTGCAATTTTCTTTCTTTGTTTTATATCCGCTTCTTTATTCCCAAAATCACAAGAAAAATTGTCTTTTTTCATCCAAGGAGTAATCTGCATAATAATCTCTTTTGTAGAGAATTCTTCGTAAGGATTATCTTTGAACAATTTAATTATTTTTTGTTCAGTTTTGTGCATTATTTAGTGGTAAATAACCAAATAATATAAATCTTTTTACTGTTGTTTCAAAATATTGGAAATTATGTTGGTTATTTTTGACTTTGAAAAAGAAAACTGTTTTTGACTTGTAGTATAGATTTCAATTTTGCTGTTTCAGGATTTTTCTGAAGCATTCAGTATTCCATACCACCTTAATTTTTTATTTAAAAAGCGCTTACCTTTCTTAAACACTGAGGTGGGGGTGGTTTGTATGATTTCAAAAAACGAGTTGGTTTTTTTGAGCTGTCTACGTAATAGTTCAAGGGAAAAATTAACTACAATTTCTAAAGAAATTGGAATACCTGTTTCGACACTTTTTGAAAAGCTTAAAAAGCTTGAAAAGTCGACGATAACCAGGCATACGGTCTTGCTGGATTTTGACAAGCTTGGTTACAGCACAAGGGCAAAAATTCTGCTTAAAGTTGGCAAAAAGGACAAGGAAAATATAAGAGGCTATCTGAGCAGGTCGGAGTCAGTCAACTCAGTCTTTAAAATAACTAATGGATACGATTATCTTATAGAGACTGTCTTTCAAAATTTCAATGGATTGGAGACTTTCATGGAAATATTAGAAGAAAAATTTACAATAACAAAAAAAGAAATATTTTACATTATTGATGACGTGGGAAGGGAAAACTTCTTATCAAAGACAAATCTAGTGAAAATCTAATTAAAAGTATTTGCATAAGGCATATTTTATCATTAAAACAGGAACCAGCATTAAAATTATTATGTTTGAGCGAACAATCTTATAAAGCACAGTTTTACCTCTGCACTTATCATTTAAGTATTATTTAAGCATCATTTAAATCTACAAATGCTGGAAATACAACAAATTTTATAAAACCCATTTAATTTGCATTATCATGAGTGATAAAATAGACTATATTAATTCAACAATTGAATCTGTCAACAATTCAGTTCCCATAGCAATGCCCATATTCGAAAGCTTAAGGGCTGTTGTTGATCTGCTGATGTGGTTGGTTGGCGGGTTGTTTGGTATTTATCTTATATTTATGATATTCAAATGGTATGAATCCAGAAAAATTAGGAATATAATGGATGAAATGCTGGCAAAACTAAGTTCTTTGGATGAAAGGGTAAGAAATATTGAAAAAAAGATTGATACTAAAAACAAGAGGAATAAAAAATGAAGGAGCTATCAACTCATGTGATTGTGATATTGAAAGAAATTGGAATAAAAACTACTGAATCAATGATTGAGATTCCTCCTGACCCAGGCCTGGGGGATTTTGCTTTTCCCTGTTTTTCGCTGGCTAAGGAATTCAAAAAGTCTCCTGCGGAAATAGCCAAAGAACTTTTAGATAAAATTACTGTGAGAACTCCTTTTTCAAAAGTTGAAAATAATGGTCCATATCTCAATTTTTTTGTTGATTCACATTACATAGCAGAATATTCTTTGAAATCGCAACAAAAAAAAGAAGATGATAAACGGGAAACGATTATGGTTGAATTCTCATCACCAAACACCAATAAACCACTCCATTTGGGGCATTTGAGGAATATGATTCTTGGGAATTCATTATCTACCATTATTAAAGAAAAGGGACATAATGTTATAAAAGCCTGTCTTGTTAATGACAGGGGTGTACATATTTGCAAGTCGATGCTTATGTACGAGAAGTTTGGTGAACAAGGGATGCCTGATAAGAAACCTGATCATTATGTTGGAGATTTTTATGTTTTGTTCAATAAAAAGGTTCAAGAAAATCCAGAGCTGGAACAGGAAGCTCAGGAAATGCTTCAAAGATGGGAAAATGGAGATAAAGAAATACACGATATCTGGAGATTGATGAATAATTGGGCGAATGAGGGATTCCAGGAAACTTATGACAGGCTTGGAATAGAATTTGATAAATTTTATTTTGAAAGCGACATTTACAAAAAAGGTAAAGACCTTGTGAAAAAAGGCCTTGAAAACGGGGTTTTTTACGATGATGAAGGTGCTATATCTGTAGAACTGGGGAAGCTGGGGAAAAAAGTTCTTTTGAGAAAGGATGGAACTTCAGTTTATATGACGCAGGATATTTTTCTTGCAAAAAAGAAGTTTGATGATTTTTCATTAGACAAATCCATTTATATTGTTGGCTCTGAACAAAATCTTCATTTTCAGCAGTTATTCAAAATATTAGGGATAATGGGCTTTTCTTTTGCTGAAAGGTGTTATCACTTGAGTTATGGCATGGTATCACTTCCAGAGGGAAAGATGAAATCAAGGGAAGGCACTGTTGTGGATGCTGACGATCTTATCACTGAAATGAAAGAGCTGGCGAAAGAAGAGATTAAAAAAAGACATGAGCTATCTGAAGCTGAATTGCGGAGAAGAGCTCAGATAATTGGTCTTGGCGCTTTGAGGTTTTATTTGCTGAAAACTGACCCTACAAAGGATATGGTATATGACCCTAAAACATCAATCTCTTTTGAAGGGGAAACAGGGCCGTATGTGCAATATGTATATGCAAGGATATCAAGCATATTAAGAAAAAGCCAACAGGAGATATCCGAGGATATTGATTTTAATCTTTTTAATGAAAATGAGATAAATATAATCAAAAAAATATCTTATTTTTGGGATGTTGCTGCTGATGCAAAATCTAACATGAAACCCAATCTTATCTGTAGATACCTGATTGACTTATGCCAGATGTTTAATGAGTATTATCACAATACGCCTGTATTAAAGGCGGATGAAGAACAGAAAAAAGCCAGACTTTTATTAATCAACAAAATCAAGAAAACAATTGCTGATGGGCTTTTCATGCTGAACATTGATGTTCTCGAAGAAATGTAGATGCGTAAATTTTTGGTTTAAAATAGGGTTTAAATGTTAATAATTGTCATTTGCACATAAAACTTATTTAGTTTGTTATTATGTGACTTTCTTTTGTAAAAATGAGTTTAATGTTTTTCACACCTTGTTAGTGGTAAATAAAACGAAAAATTTAAATATTAGTTGTTACTTTTTAGTTGTTATGGATGAAAACTACAATTCAAGCTCTGAAAAAGAGCCGAAAATTGTTGTTCCATACAGCAATTATGCAAAATTGCTCTAGTTGGATGCCGGGGAGGTCTTTGAGCTTCTACTCATAGCACCCTCCTTTTACCCCTCCTAAAATTAAAGGACCCCCGGCATCCAACTTTTTTTTATGCCTCTTGAAGGGGTACGAAACGAAAATATCCCAGATTTTCTTTTTTAAGGCCTTCTTCCTCTTTTGTTACCTTGAACATTACTTGTATATCTTGGCCTATGGGGACTACAAGAACACCGCCAATCTTTAGCTGCTCAATCCAGGCAGGCATTATTTTTTTTGGAGCACATGATACAATGATTCTGTCGTAAGGCGCATTTTCAGGATAACCCTTTGAGCCATCCCCTTCAACAACATCAATTTCATATCTTTTTTCCTTTAGGATTTTCCTGGCCCTCAAAACAAGCTCCGGCATCCATTCAACTGAGGTCACTTTTCCGGTTTCACCAACTAGCTCCTTTATGACTGCTGAGCTCCAGCCGGTTCCTGTACCAACTTCTAGTACATTTAGGCCTTTTTTAAGTTCCAGATGGTGCAGCATGAATGCCACCGTGTAAGGCTGGGAAACTGTTTGCTCCCTTTCTACAGGAAGAGGAAAGTCACCATAAGCTTCTTCGACGGGATATTCAGGCAGAAAATGATGCCTTTTGGCTTTTTTCATGGCAGAAAAAAGCTCTTCATCATAAATCCCATAACTTCTTATGGTTTCTATCATTTGGTTTTCATGTTTTAGGATGGTCATAATATACTGTGTAAAAGTAATGGAAGTTTTTATTGTTTGCTAAATCTTATTTAACCAAAAAATATTTAAACTAACCAATGTTTCATATTCTAAAGACTTCTTATGTCTAGAGAAAACGGATTTTCTTGGGTGTATTTCATGGAAGGAAAAGAACACTATTTGAAAGGAACTACAACAGTAGGAATATTATGTAAAGACGGAGTAGTACTGGCCGCAGATAAAAGAGCTACAGCAGGCCATTTAATTGCTGATAAGCGAGCTCAAAAGATTTATGAGATTGCTGAAAATATGGCAATCACGACAGCAGGCGGAGTATCGGACAATCAACTGATTGCTAAACTAATAAAAGCTGAAATAAAGCTAAAAAATGTCAGGACAGGCAAGTCGGCGACAGTTAGAGAGTCAGCGAATCTTTTAGCATCAATAGTTTATGGCAATATAAGGAAGATGTCCATGATGCCGGCCATAACCCATCTGCTATTGGGTGGAAAGGATGATTCTGGCAATTATCTTTATGATATTTACCCTGATGGTTCTCTGAACGAGGTAGCTGATTTTGTGGCCAGCGGTAGCGGAAGCACAATGGCTTACGGTGTCCTGGAAACTTTATACAAAAAGGATATGGAGACAAATGAGGCGACAGAGCTTGCGGTTAAGGCACTGAATGCAGCGCTAAGGAGAGATAGTGCATCAGGCAATGGTTTTGTTGTCTTGACAATTACAGGCGAAGGGACCAAAAGGGTTGCAGATGAAGAGCTGGATGTCCAGCTTAAAATTTAATTTTTTTTATAAAATTCTAAATGTGATAATAATGACCAACAGCATAATTAAAGAAATCTTAAAACATGTGCCTAATAATGCGGTAAGTGAGGCATGTTTTGAAGGAGCTAACATAGTTCTGTACACAAAGGACAAGGATTTTGTGTTTAATAACAATGGAGTTATCAAAAAGATAGTGAATGAGATTAAGAAAAGGGTTGAGCTCAGGCCAGACCCTTCCGTAACTCTTGAGGCAGAAAAAGCTGAGGAAGAGATCAGGAAGATTATACCTGAAGACGCAGGTCTTGCACAAATCCTTTTTGACAGTCAGCGGTCAGTGGCCATAATAGAGGTTGAAAAGCCTGGCGTTGCCATTGGAAAACAGGGGGCGCTTTTGAGGGAAATCAAAGAAAAGACATTCTGGGTGCCAGTTATAAGGAGAACACCTCCAATACGGTCGCAATTGATAGAGAATATAAGGGGAGTAATGTACCAGAACAGCGATTACAGAAGAAAGTTCCTTGATAAGGTAGGGCGCAGGATTTATGATGGCTGGATAAGAGGGAAAAAGCACGAGTGGATAAGACTTACAGTCCTGGGTGCCGGAAGACAGGTTGGAAGAAGCTGCTTTTTGCTTCAGACACCTGAATCAAGAGTTTTACTGGATTGTGGTATAGACATCGCTGATGAAGGCTCATATCCTCATTTAGAAGTGCCTGAATTCAAGATTGATGAGCTTGATGCTGTGATAATAACTCACAGTCACCTTGACCATTGCGGCTTCGTGCCTTATTTATTCAAATACGGCTATAGAGGTCCTGTTTACTGTACTTCGCCAACAAGAGATATAATGGCTCTTCTTTGCCTTGACAACATAAAAATAATGCACTCATCAGGTAAGGAGCCTATCTATTCCATTGATGATGTTAAAGAAATGGTGAAGCATACCATAGTTCTTGATTATGATGAAGTTTCAGATGTTACACCTGATGTACGAATAACACTACATAATGCAGGGCATATTCTGGGAAGTTCAATGGTGCATGTACACATAGGAAATGGTCTTCATAATTTTCTTTACACCAGTGATATGAAATTTGGGAAAACAGAGTTGCTTGAAAAGGCTGTGACTAAGTTCCAAAGACTTGAAAGCCTTCTTATAGAGGGTACTTATGGTGGAAAGAATAATAACCCTGAATCAAGGAAAGAGGCAGAAGAAAAATTTGAAAAAACTGTGATTGAAACAACCCAGAATAAGGGAAAGGTCTTGATACCTGTACTTGGAGTTGGAAGGGCGCAGGAAACTCTTGCTGTTCTTGAGGATATGTTCAGGCAGGGAAAACTTGAGAATACTCCTGTTTACATAGACGGCATGGTGTGGGATGTTACAGCAATACACTCGACATATCCTGAGTACCTGAATTCCCATATGAGAAAACTCATATTCCATAAAAACCAAAATCCGTTCCTTTCGGAAGCCTTTAAGCGAGTGGGTTCAAACAAAGAAAGGCAACAAGTCATAGAGGAAGAAGGGCCTGCAATCATGCTGGCAACTTCCGGTATGCTTGTGGGTGGTCCAAGTGTTGAATACCTGAAAGCTATCGGAGAAAACAAGAAAAATTGCCTTATTTTCACTTCATACCAGAGTGAAGGCTCCCTGGGAAGAAGAATCCAGAGGGGAGAGAGGGAGATTGGTTTCCTGAACGGCAATAAACAGGATATGCATAATCTTAAGCTTAGGGTTGAGACCATTGAAGGATTTACTGGTCATTCCACAAGGAAAGAACTGATGGGTTTCATCTACCGACTTAATCCTAAGCCAAAAAAGGTTATAGTGCAGCACGGGGAGCAATCACGATGTATTGACCTTGCAAGCTCCATACACAAGAGCTACAGGATTGAAACATCTGTTCCTAAGAATCTTGAAACCATAAGGTTGAATTGATTTTAGATTTTTATCTTTTGTATTTTATAATCTTTATTTTCTGTTAGCTCATTTTTTGTTTTCTTAACCATAAATTAAACTTAAAGAGATTCCGACGTTAAATTATTAATGTTAATATTAATATTGTTGTTGTATTACTCATTAGTAGTTAAAAAAGAAATATTTAAATAAGGAACTAGTTTACCACCATTTGGT
>CAYOOQ010000039.1:0-4652 GCA_964405675.1 uncultured Methanosarcinales archaeon
TAATATGGCTGAAAAACCGAAGGGTGAGCTTGTCCTGGTGATTAGTAAATGAATTGTATCTAATAAACTTGTTTTTTGCATATTCCATTGTGAAGAATTTATTTTAAAAAAATTGTTGGAAAAAATCAATTTATTTCATTAAAGCCAAGGGCTCCTTTGATTTCTTTCCTGAGCTTTTTTATGTTATGGTATTCCCCTTCCTCAGTATCAATCTTTATGACCTTACCCTCGCCTTCTGAAGGCTCCTGGAAGCTTTTCTTTTGGAATTGATAGGCGTTTTCAAAGTCGGCGTCAGATACATTACCTTTTTCGTTTTGCCTGCCAACTAATCTTTTCTTTATTGTCTCTTCAGATGCAGTAGTATTTATAATAATGAAGTCAGCATCATATTTTTCCGCCAGTTGTTTTATCTTTTTCCTGTTTTCTTTTTTTATGAAAGATGCATCAAGGGAGACCTTCCCCCCCATTGATAATATTCTTTCGGATTCTTGAAACATAGCATCGTACACTTTCTGTCTTGCATCTTCACTGTAATATTTCTTCCTGTATTCGTCATCCTTTTTCTCATTAGCTTTTAGGTTGAAGATTTCTTTCCGCAGCACATCAGTCCTGATTACTGGAGAGTTTATTATGTCTGATGCTATCTTGAGCCACCTTGATTTGCCTGTTGCGCTGTATCCGCAACTTATGAATACTGCAGGTTTTTGATGGCTGAAAATCTTTGCGTAATTGTAAGCTATATCCAGGTATTCCCTGCAATCATTCTCAAGAATTTCCTTTTCTTTCCCTTGGGCATCGGAAAGCATGAAAGCGCTTACTTTAGCCCTTACAAAAGCCCTGTAACATTTGTAAAAATCAAGCACAGTGTATAAAGTATAATCTTCTGAAATATCAACATATTTATTGATTAAATACTTTGACAAGGGAACCTGCTTTTGTTTTTCCAGGTCCATTGCAAGAAATGCAACATCGTTTGCAACATCGCTATATCTGAAAGATTTATTGAATTCAATGCAATCAAAAATCTTTACCTCGTCAGTTATGAATATATTACCGCTATGGAGATCGCCGTGGCATTCTGCAATCTTATTTTCTTTTATCCTGTTTTGGAATATTTCCTTTTTATTGTAAAAATCGTTTGTAGATTTTTTGATAAAATCATATTTTTTTTTGTCAAATATATCCATATCTTTAGTCTGTTGAAAGTTCTCGTCGGTATTTTTTTTCATTGCTTCCGCGGTTGCATAGCTTTTTATTTCCTGGTTTTTTTCTGCTTCTTTGTGGAATTTTACAAGAAGGGATGCCATCTCTTTTATGCTCTTATAGCTTACTTTATATTCTTTTAAAAGCTCTTTCATAATATTTTTTTCAGGGAGCCGTTTCATTTTAACAGCATATTCTATTGCTTCCCCTTCTTTGGCAATCCCTTTATTCGTAATAGCTACCACACCATTATATATATCCGGGCTCAGCCTCTTATTTAGCCTTACTTCTTCTTCACAGTAAAATTTCCTTTTTTCAAGTGTGCTATAATCAAGAAATCCAAAATCGACGGGCTTTTTTATCTTGTAGACAAAATTGTCAGTGAGAAAAACATGGCTTATGTGGGTTTGCTTATAATCAACTTTGGAAGGCTTTTCATCATAAAATTCTTTGTCATGCATATGTTTTATTATGTCCATGTGGCATGTACTTTTTGCAGATATATAAATTTGACTGAACTATCTGACATTTTTTAGGAAGCTTCAAATAATGGATTTTATTGGTATTTTGCATGAGCTTTTTTGTTTTACAAAGCAAAATTTATATATCCAGAGGTTGTTACTTCTTTTATGGAGTTAATTGCGTCAACGAAAATCAGAAGGGAAATGAAGCACGAAGTGTACATGAAGACAAAAAAATCAATGGAGCTTTCCAAGTGGTATGATTTTATAGGAGAGAAGGTTATTGTTAATAATATTTTTGATGGGGGACAAATTCCGGGCAGAAGCGTTTCCCCATGGGTCCTTGAATCCATCTTCAGGATAATTAAAGAAAAGTTCCCTGACGGTAAAATTTATGTTGTGAATCCTGACTGGCCTAAAGTGTGCAAAAAATACGCTAAAGTACTTAAGAAAATGCCAAAAGAAAGAAGAGATTTTAAAGTGATTAATGTTGCGGTTGCCAAGTATGGGGCTGAAAGGATATTGAAAGAGAGTCCGGATTTCATGGTTGTGGATGCTACAATTTGCTGGTCAGGTGGGGCAAAGGTGTGTGATGCAATCATTTCAAGCGGCAGTATCAAATCAATGTCTGCGATTATAAACAGGCTTTACGGCAAAAAATCAAAAAGGGATTATAAACTGATAGGTGAATTACCTAAAATAAAACTGATTAAAGAAGGATTTCTTGAAAGATTGTTTGCAAAAAAAAACTCAAAGAGTATA
Organism: uncultured Methanosarcinales archaeon; assembly: GCA_964405675.1. Lineage (GTDB taxonomy): Archaea > Nanobdellota > Nanobdellia > Woesearchaeales > DSVV01 > CAZBGG01. Next base: position 2,427 of record CAYOOQ010000039.1, read on the forward strand.
TTGAGGCATCCTTTATACTCACAAGAATTCAACTGATTTTTTCCTCATGCCAACATGGCTTTTTTGAAGATTCCTCAATAAAGAGCTTTCATTTATGTATTGGTGTCTCCTGTTTTTTATGACAAATCTGCCGTCCACCAAAAGATCCCTCACAGGCCTGCCCCCTCTTGTAATAAGATTACTAATGAGAGTTATGGGATTGTCCGGGTCAAAAGGTATACAACTTATGTCATTTAATTTCCATATTGCCAGGTCAGCCCTGTAACCGGGAAGGATTTTTCCCCTATCCTTAAATCCAAGAACCCTCGCACCATTTGCAGTTACCATCTTGAATAGAGAGCCAAATTTTACCGTCCTATGGTATAGATGTGTTATTCTCGTCTGGTATGCTTCTGAAAACAAGTCAACCCTGCCTTTACTGACAACACCATCTGTCCCCAATGAAATCCTGCTGAAACCACCATTGTCATGGAATTTCCAGAATGGAAATTTCCCTGATTTGTGGATTACATTGGAAGTGGGCAGGTGAGATATTCCCACTTTTGCCTTGACAAGCTCTTTTATCTCCTTGTCGTTTACAAATATTGAATGTGATGTTATTGTATTTTCATTGAGAAGGCCTTTCTTCTTAAGAACGCTTACTTCCCTAATCCCTTTTTTATTGATACATTCCTTTTCAACCGCTTCACTTTCCGCCATGTGGCACGTGAAGATTAAGTTATGCTTTTTTATAAGTGCCCTTATCTTATCAAGGGTTTCGTCGTTTGCCTTGTGTATATAATGCAGGGCTATTGCTGGTTTAGAAAAAAAACTGCCTTTTTTTAAAGTATCTTCAATTAATTCAGGTGAATTTTCGGGGTGGGTATTTGATACTGCGGACAATGCGTTTATTGTATTGTGTCTTGCCAAGAAAGAAGCAAATTCAATTGGCTCAAAAACACCATAATGGCTCAAAGTTGTGGTTATACCATATCTTTGCTGTTCAGCAAAGTCACCAAGGGCTCCCACTGCATAATCCTGAGGGGTCATAAGCCTTTCCCATTTTGGCATGGTGGCGATGGTTTCCTCAAGCTTTTCCCCTTCATCCAGTGTCATTATTGACCGCATAAGATACATTGGAGGGTGCGCGTGGGTATTAACAAGGCCAGGTGTCACTATGACTCCACCCTTGCTACCCCCATCGTAAACAAGGTCGTATTTATCAGGATTAATTTTTTCAAAAGGAAGGATATCTTTTATGACACCTTTTTTTATTATTATGGAATGATTTTTTATTACCTGTATCTTATCATTTTCATCACATGTAAAAATATATGGGATGTTATGGATAATCATTTCTTCGGGTTTTTCCTTGTTGTATTTGTACCTGCTGGTGCTGGAATTAGTGGGTTCTTTAGATAGAGAATCCTGAAGCTTTTTTAGATCTTCCATTCATTATAAAAGTAAAGGGTTCTTTAAATAATTGATTGTTTAAGGGAGAGATTTAATTTGCCTGTTTGGAAATTATTGTGAAATTTATTTATTACAGTACAACCACTTTTATTTCATCGTAGATTGACATGATAAGAATGAGGCCGAAGACAATGAAAACAATTGCCAGAATTAATTTCACTATTAAACTTAATGTTATTTGAAGCGCTGCTTTCTTTTTCATTTTGATTGATGGAAAAACGATTTTATTTACTAACCGCCCTTTATAAGGATATGAAAGTTACCTTGACTGAATCAAAAAGCTTAACAAAAATATCATTTCTCAACAAATAAAAGATCTTCAAACCCCAGCTCCTTTAGAAGGAAAAAGGAGTTATGAAAGGCGATAACTTCGTTTTCTTTGTTTATGACAGGGGAGGGGATAGGATTTTTTGATTTAAAGAATTTGTGCAGATTGTCTATTTCAATCTGGTTTCTTTTTTCCTCGTCGCAAAATATATCATTGACATTTTTTTTAACCTGTGCCATGTAGAGGATGTAATGCAGCTCACTTTAATTTTTTTTGTTTTGGGAAATTGTCGATTTCCCCGGAAGGTTAATAGTAACATCTATTAACCCAGTGAAGCTAAACAAAGAGTCTGTTGCTTCACTCTGGTTCAAGGCTTTCTTGAACCCAAGAGAGAGAAAAACTCTCTCGCTGCCTGATTATTCAGCTTTTTTATGATAATAAAGCCAAACCACTGGTGAAAACACCTGTAGAATAACCATATCTAAACATCTATCTAAATATCTATC
>CAYOOQ010000039.1:4752-9827 GCA_964405675.1 uncultured Methanosarcinales archaeon
ATGGAAACACAAAATTTTACTATTATCAAATTCTATGTTTATGAAGAGAGGTGGTTTTGTTGAGAAGTTGTTCAAGATTTTTCAAATGGCATAGGCAGAATTACTACAGCTTAACATTCGATGATGTGAGCCTAAGGACTGGCCACAGCAGCACAAACCCTAAAGAGGTTGACCTGGGAACTTATATCACAAAAAAAGTAAGGCTGAAAGTCCCAATAGTAAGCGCAGCGATGGATACAGTGACTGAGCATGAGCTTGCGATAGCGATTGCGAAGGAAGGAGGGATGGGATTCATACATAAGAATCTTTCAGTAGAGAAGCAGGCGTGGGAGATATCAAAAGTAAAAAATCACCTGAACGGCATAACAGGGCTTATAAAAAAGCCGGTGTGTGTCAGTGATAGCATTACGCTAAAAGAGGTTGATGAATACAGGAAGGAAAAGGATTTTCAGTTTGAGAGCTTTCTGGTGGTGGATAAGGATAAGAAACTGAAAGGGATGCTTACATCAAAGCACTTCCTCTTTACGGATGATTATGAAGCCAGGGTTTCAGATATTATGGTGAAGGATGTGATAACAGCCGAGGAGAAAACCACAAAAGAAGAGGCGCTTGAAATATTAAAAAAGGAATGGGCGAAGGTCCTGCCCCTGGTGGATAAGAATAATGTGGTAAAAGGCATGTATGCTTATAAGGATCTTCTTGCAATACAAAAAGGGGAAACAAAAGGATACTCTATGGATGATGAAGGAAGGCTCCTGGTTGGTGCTTCTATAAGCGATAATCTTGGAGAGGAAAACCTTGAAAGACTTAAGATGGTGGTTGAAAGGGATACTGATGTTATACTTGTGGATTCCGCTCATGGTGATACGGAAAATATGATAAGAATAATAAAATACATCAACAAAAAATACCCTGACGTTCAATTGCTTGTGGGGAACATATCAGAACCTGATTCTGCAAAAAGGATACTTAAAGCAGGTTATGTGCAGGGGCTGAAGGTTGGGCAGGGTCCCGGAAGCATCTGCTCAACTAGGAAAGTTGCAGGTATCGGATGTCCACAATTAAGCGCAGTCTATGAAATAACTGAGCTTGCCCAAAAATACGGTGTACCTGTGTGTGCAGATGGAGGTATAAAGTATTCAGGGGATGTAGTAAAAGCCCTTGGTGCAGGAGCACATAGTGTTATGCTGGGGAGTCTTTTGGCAGGAACAAAAGAAGCACCAGGGAAACAGGTATGGATTGATGGTAAGCTTTGCAAGACATACAGGGGTATGGGGAGCGTTTCAGCAATGAAGGAAAGCAAGGCTTCAAGAGAAAGGTACAGACAGGATGACAGCAAAGAGCCAGTCCCGGAAGGTGTTGAATCGGCAGTCCCTTACAAAGGAACAATATCCCAACAAATACATATGCTCCTGGGCGGCATAAGGAATGGTTTTGGCTACACTGGATGTGAGAATGTTGAGCAGTTGAGGAAAAATGCTGATTTCAGGAGAGTAACTCCAGCAGGAGCTATGGAATCCATGCCCCATTCAGTTCATATAACAACAAAGCCACCAAATTTGTGAGATTAATTAACAGATTAATAGTGTAACTTCAATAAAAATGGAAAAAATAATCATTCTTGATTTCGGGGGGCAATATACACAGTTGATTGCTAAAAGGGTGAGGGAGTCTTTTGTTTTTTCTGAGATATTACCCTTTAGCGCTTCTTTAGAAGAAATAAAGGCAAAAAATCCTAGAGGAATTGTATTTTCGGGGGGACCTTCAAGCGTTTATGAAGAAGGAGCGCCAATGATTGATAAAGGGATACTGGATTTGGGAATACCTGTTCTTGGAATCTGCTATGGGATGCAGACTATTGCTTACTCTATGGGAGGTGAGCTGGTTAGTGAGGGTATAAAAGAGTATGGTGAGACAGAGATAAGATTAATTGATAATATTTTATTTTCAGGGTTAAGGGAGGGTAATAAAAAAAATAACAGTGATGATGAAAATTGCAATAATGATGACGCTAATGGAGATGAACATGATAGCAACATTCTTAATGTCTGGATGAGCCATGGAGATAGTGTTAATCCTGAAAAATTGCCCGATGGCTTTAAAGCTGTTGCATTCACAAGTAACCATGTTGCGGCGATTGCGAATGATTCCAAAAGGATTTATGGGGTGCAGTTTCACCCGGAGGTTTCCCACACGCAGAATGGCTCAAGGATAATAGATAATTTTATCCATAATATCTGTGGCTGCAAGAGTGAATGGAAACCTGAGAATGTTATTGAAGATTGCAAAGATTACATAAGAAAAACGGTTGGAAAGAATGATGTGATATGCTTTGTTTCAGGAGGGGTTGACAGCAGTTTTGTCGCTACACTGCTTTCAAAGACAGAAGGTATAGGAAATGTTTATCCAATCTATATAGAAGGGCTGATGAGGAAGAATGAAACAAAAGAGGTTAAGGAGAGCCTTGAACCTGCTGGTGTCAGGAACCTTATTATACACAGGGCAGAAGAGGAATTCATTACAGTGACAGGACAATTTTATGAACCTGAAGAAAAAAGGAAAGCCATCGGCAACCTTTTTGGTGAATTACAGGAAAAGATTGCAAAAGAGCTGCAGCTTGATCCTGAAAGAACGTTTCTTGCACAGGGAACATTGTACACAGATTTGATTGAAAGCGGCCATGGTGTCGGAAAGAATGCTTCAAACATAAAAAGCCATCATAATGTGGGATGTGAATTTATAGAAAGATTAAGAAAAGAAAACAGGCTTGTTGAGCCAAACAGGTGGATGTTTAAGGATGAGATAAGGAAGGTTGCAAAAGAAATAGGGCTACCGGAAAACATATACAACAGGGAGCCTTTTCCCGGCCCAGGTCTTGCGATCAGGGTTGTGAATGGCAGGAAGGACTGGGAAGAAACAATAAAAAAGCTGGGGGAGAAGGCTGATGAGGTTGCCAGAAAGCATGGTTTAAGGGCTATTGTTGCACCAGTAAAAACAGTTGGTGTGCAGGGGGATCACAGGACATACAGTTTTTTAGCTGTTCTTAGGGGAGAAAGAAACTGGAAAAATATAAGAAATGCAGCAAGAGAAATCCCCATGGTTATTGATGATATAAACAGGGTTGTTTACCAGATTTCACCTGTTGAAGGAGAAAATAATGAAAAATCTTCGATAAATGATTCTGAAGTTAAGGCTATAGAGACATTGGTTGATGAAGATAATATAGAGACACTGAAGGAGATTGATTATAAGGGCAGAAGGATATTATGCCATGAAGGTGTGAAATTGAGCCAGACGATTTTTATTATTTTTGGGGCTGACCTCAATAATTCAGGTAAAAGGAGTGTTGCATTAAGGGGTGTTTTTACTGATGACTTCATGACTGTGAGGCCTGCAAAAGCAGGGGAAGAGATATCATGGGAAGTGCTTGATGATTTGGATAAGATGATAAAAGAGGAAGGCTGTGGAAGTTTTGTTATTGATGTAACAGACAAGCCGCCCGCAACAACCTGCTGGGAATAGTAAAGTGATTTTGTTGTTTTTGTTCTTTTAAAAACGATATTTTATGAATCTGATTTTATGATGAACTATTGGATAACAAGATTATTAAATGATAAATTCTTCCAAGAAGTTATGGTGAAACCAAAGGTAGTAATAGTGATGCCGGCATTTAATGAGGAGAATATGGTTGGCAGAGTAATAAAAGCCGTCAAAAAGAGGGGTTTTAACAATATAATAGTGGTTGATGACGGAAGCAAGGATAATACTACTGAAGTTTCTTTGAATGCTGGGGCGGATGTTGTTGTGCACCCTTTGAACAGGGGACTTGGAGCAGCCCTTGGGACAGGTATACAGGAAGGTGTTACGAGGGGTTATGATATAATCGTTACATTTGATTCGGACGGCCAGCATCATCCGGATGATATTGAAAAGGTGATAAGCCCAATAGCCAAAATGAGGGCGGATGCTGTAATTGGTACACGGCTTAAAAACCCGAGAGGGATGCCTATTATAAGAAGGATTGGAAACTGGGGCTTTAATGTGATAACATATATGCTATTTGGAGTATGGACAACGGACAGCCAGTCAGGATTCAGGGCCTTTAGCAAAAAGGGCGCTTCAGTTATTGATATAAAATCAAACCGCATGGAAGTAAGCTCAGAGATAATAAAAGAGATTGGAAGGAATAAACTGAAGTTCAGGGAGGTTCCCATAAGGGCTATTTATACGGATTATTCGATGTCGAGGGGGCAAAGCTCATTGAATGCCTTCAGGATACTTGCAAAGCTTATACTAAGAAGATTGAAGAGGTAAAAAAATGTTACTTGAAATTTTAATCCTGGTTTTTGGAATTTTTGCTATCAGCAGGTCTTTTATAAGACTTAGGAGTGGCCATGAATCAATATTTGAATTCATAATGTGGTCCTTAGTGTGGATTATGGCTATTGTTATTGTGCTTTATCCAGAGTTAACCAGCATACCTGCTAAAATTTTTAACATTCAGAGGGGTATAGATGTTTTCGTTTATTTTGGGATAGTAGTTCTATTTTACATGGTTTACAGGATTTATTCAAAGATTGAAAGTGTGGAAGAAGATATAACTATACTTTCCCGAAGTATTGCACAGAAGCATTCCCCTAAAAATAAGAAGACATCAAAAAAGAAAAAATAGTCTAAGAGCAATACAATTTTTGGAAATTAGATTTTTAAGAAATAGTTAGTTATGAGGGATTGAAAATGGATGAAAGAACACTTGAAGAAAAATTAAAAACAGTATGTGACAATATTAAGCATTTATTGAATGACAGGGAAATGGTCTTGGATGAATACATGCAAATAACGGAAGAACTGCTGTTAAATGAAGAAGTTGTTGATGAAAGAAGGGGAATAGATTATAAAAACCCCACCAGTTATATAGCCGAGAGATTTATGTTTACAAACGACCATTTTAATTCCCATTTTGGCCTTAAAAATGACTATATCTCAGTCAATGGCAGCAGTATAAAATCCAGTGAAGTAATGAAGGATATACAAGACTATGAAAATCTTTATGAAAGAACCAAAAGTTTTGTAAT
>CAYOOQ010000040.1:0-9404 GCA_964405675.1 uncultured Methanosarcinales archaeon
AGAGGGCGACCGCCGAGATTTGAACTCGGGCTACGTTTTCCGCCGTAGCAACGGAGATGCAGATATTGGGACTTAAAAGTCCCAGTACGATTGAGAGAGAAAAGAAATAAGAGGGCGACCGCCGAGATTTGAACTCGGGCTATGGGATCCACAGTCCCATGTGCTAACCAGGCTACACCACGGTCGCCATAAATCATGTAGAGCCGATAAATAATTTAAAAGTTTTACTATTGCGAACACCTGTTTCTATGGGATGTCTTAAGAAAGGTCTAGTTATGCAAATTTTTTTGAAGACTTGCTTGAAAAAACATTATAAAAAACATTATTAGAGATGCATTGCCAGGAAATAACAAAAATCTTGGAAAAATCTTAGGTTTATTAGATGAAAAAATAAAGGAAGCAATCCTATATCCAAAAAATAGAAAAATTTTAAAAAAAAGCAACCAAGAAAAGGGTAAAATGGAATTTACATGGATGACTTTGGTTTTTAGGGTGCCAACAATCATACTTGGCATATTAATTGGTTATTTTGCTTACAGACTTTACCAATTGACAAAAGGAGGCTCAAGGGGATGGATCATCCTGACGGTGATGGGAATCTGCCTTTTTTTCTGGGCAACAACAGCAATGGTTTTCGCAATCGTTGATATTCCTATTCTCAGATATTTGGCAGGGATAATATTCCTTTTAGGAATGGCAGTTACTCTACCAACAGGCTTTGCAAGGCTGGCCCAGGATTTTGGGGTTAAAATGCCTAAGTGGCTGAATCTCACATCAGTACTTGGGGTAGTTGCCGTTGCTTTTTTTGGGCTGCTGATTGGAAATGTAGTAACAGGGAATTTTGATACACCAGTTGTTACATTGCTTACAATCAGCCATCTGACACTGGGTATCGCTGCATTGATAGGAATAATTCCAACTTATCTCCTGTCAAAAGCGACCAACCAGAATCCCTGGAAACTTGCTTTGGTTTTTGCAATTTTGATTGGTGTAGGGCTTAATGTTGGGCAATACTACAATAATTGCTGCCATGAAGATGGCATCATACCAGGTGAGCCAATTTGTGCAGGTTATGATCTGGATTACAACCAAGTTTATGCAGCACCTTGTGTAAATGGAATGGTTATGATAGGGCAATATTACCAAATAACGCTTCTGCTGGGAATAATAGTTTTGATAACTTCGTTATACCAACTGACATCCAGATTGAAGTTCAATTGATTTTATTTTTTCTTTTGTTTATACTTACATTCTTTACGGCTCTGTTCTTTACAATAAATTAATAAATCATAATGCAATTTTAGATAATATGTATATTGACATGCATTGCCACATTGATTTTTTTGAAAAGGAGCTGGAAAGAGTTGTTGATAACGCCAAAAAAGCAGGCGTCAGTATAATCGTGGCTTCAGGGATTTGTCCTGAATCAAATAGAAAGGTTCTTGAGTTCTCCAAAAAATACGGGATAATAAAAGCGAGCCTCGGAATTTACCCATGGGATGCCTTAGAGCTTGAAAAAAATGAAAAGATTGATTTTGAGATTGATGAAGAGATAGAGTTCATTAGAAAAAATAAAGATGCAATTGTTGCAATAGGGGAAGTCGGGCTTGATTATAAAAATGGCAAGCCTGATAACGGCCAGAGAAGGCAGTTTAAAAAAATGATTGATCTTGCAAAGGAGCTTGATAAACCCATAATAATACATTCAAGGAAATCTGAAAAGGATGCCATTGAGATTCTTGAAGAGAATAAGATGAAAAAGGTTGTGATGCATTGCTTCAGCGGCAAAAAAAGCCTGCTGAAGAGGGCAAAAGATAATGGATGGTATTTCACGGTTCCAACAAGCGTAGTGAGGGCACAACAATACAAGATGCTTGCTGAAGAAGTTCCCATGTCAAGGCTTTTTTGCGAGACAGACAGCCCTTTCATGAGCCCATTTAAGGGGAAATGGAATGAGCCCGCGTTTGTTGTTGAAAGTTACAAAGAGATTGCAAAGATAAAGGGCCTTGATATTGAGGAAACTAAATATAATATTTACATGAACTGGCAAAGATTATTTGGATAAGAATTATTCTGCAAATATGCGTATTAATAAAATATCAACTGTAGAATAGAAAGAAATATTTATATATGTATTAGGTGAGGTTAATCTTAATTTGAAATCAACAACATTTTGCAAACTGAAAAAAGAGCTGGATGAGGAGAAGAAAGAGCTTGAACTGCTTGAGAAAAATCTCAATTCCATAAGAGAATCACTTTTAGAAAAGGTGCCGAGCAAGTTCTCCACGAGAGACATAATTAATGCCTTTTTTGGCTCACTTATATTGGGATTAAGTTTCGTGTTAAAAGGAGGAATAATTGAGGCGGCAATGAACCTGCAGCATCTGCATTTGATTTTACTGATTGTTGCGACAATATTCATATTGAGTCTTGAGATTTATTTCATATCATATTTGAGGGTTAAGAACAGGACTGCCAGAAAGATGGGTCAGTTCATAACAAAAAGGCTTTTTACACTTTATTCAATAACGATGATTACAACAATAGCTCTTGTTTATATACTTAATTTAAACAATCACCCGTTAGTTGGGAATGATATTCACAATATAATAAAATTAGTAATAATGAACTCATTCCCCTGCGCTATCGGAGCCGCAGTACCAAGCCTTTTGAAAAAATATTGAATCCAGGTAGGATATAAATCAAAGATTTTATATAATTAATTTTTTTCCTTTTTTTATGGAGAATTACAAGTTCATCAAGGATTTGACTTCTGATATTATGTTTGAAGCATACGGTAATAGCATGGAAGAGGTTTTTGAGAATTCGGCCCGGGCACTTTTTGATGTAATATGCCAAAGAGATTCAATTAAAGGAGAAAAAATAGTTGAGTTGAGTTGTGAAGGGGAAAATCCAGAGGACCTGATGATTAATTGGTTGCAAACACTAATTGCTTCTGTTGATATTGACGGGATGTTTTATAATGATTTTAAAGTTAAGGAAATAACGGACAAAAAGGTTGTTGCTGATTGTTTTGGGGAAGAAGTAACGGCAGAAAAGGGAGAAACCGTGGTGAAAGCGGTAACTTATTACAATTATTTGTTTGAAAAAACTGATGATGGTTATAAGACAAGAGTTGTTGTTGATATCTGATTTTTTTACCAGGGGTTTTTGAAAAATGGAGAAGGAAAACAAAATTAATGTTGAAGAAGTTGTTGAAAATGTGTATAAGATTTCAGGAATATCTAATTGCTATTTTCTTGATTTTAATGAAAAGATAATTATTGATTGTGGCCATGAAAACGACAGGAAAGGTTTAGTTAAGGCGTTAAGAGAATTTGTTGAGCCGGAAAATATTGAGAAGGTTATTTTTACACATCTTCATTATGACCATATAGGGAATTTTGAGATATTCACAAATGCAGAACTTTTTGCAGGAGAGGAGGCGATTGAAAGCCTGAATTTTGATCCTTATGGAACTGTGCTTGATAAAAGAATAGCTGAAAAGATAAGGGAAGCTGAAATAAAGCCCATAAAAAGTACAGAAGAATTGGTTGTTATTGAAACACCAGGGCATACTTTAGGTTCAATATGCATTTGGTATCCAAAGGAGAGGGTTCTTTTTTCAGGAGATACAATATTCTATAAAGGCTATGGCAGAACAGACCTTCCCAGCAGTGATTCGGACAAATTCAGGGAAAGCATACAAAAATTGGGGCAGTTCAATATAAAGATACTTTGCCCGGGACACGAATATTAATCTTTTGACGTAGGGAACAAAAAGGAGCGGGATTAACTTTACTGAAAATCTTTGTTATTGAAAATTTATGTTACTTGTTAATTCTTAATTTTCCAGATATATTTTTACCCAGCATAAAGGCCCTCTTGTTATGTTTCATTTTCAGCTTTTCGTTTTGGGGGGCGCCTGCAAAGATGTATTTTATTTTTGAGCATCCGAATAATCTGCAGGAGAATTTTAGTATAAATTTTGGGTGCCGGGTTATACCCATTAGATGATTAAATGGAAAGGGAGCGCCCGAAGAGCAGATTACGACGCCTATTTTTCCTTTTATTGGAAGTGTTTTTGGGGCAGGTCCAAAACTAAATGTGGCCAGATTCAGGCACCTTTCAAGAAACCTTTTCATAACCGAGCTTACACTGTATTCGTATATAGGTGATGCAAAAACAAGGATGTCGGCTGCCAGGGCATGCTTCTGGATCTTCTGGCAGGAATCTTTTATGCTGCAATCAGCCATAACTTTATCTTCCTGTTTTGTGCATTCGTTACAGCCTTTGCAAAATTCGATGTTTTCTTTCATTAAATCATAAACAGTTATTTTTATATCTGCATCTTTATTAGTTTTTATTCCTTTTAGAAAATTGTTTACTATGTCAAGAGTATGGCCATTTTTGTTGTGGGTGCCGTCTAAAACAACTATTTCCATGGGCAGTAGGTTTTCTTAATAGGTAATAAAGTTTTTTATGCAGATCTAGACGAAATTTAAGGAAAGCTCTGGTTAATTATCATGGGTTATGAACAGTTTTGCAGATTTATATGGGCTTTTACAGATTTATACAATAAACCTGATTGTGAGTTCAACCAAAGAATGCAGTATGCCTGCAAGCAATATCACCAGTCCAAAATAAAGAGTCAGCTTTGTTGTTTTTTCAGGGTGCTTTTTGTATTTCAGGTATGAGATGAGTAAAAGAAGTGAGCCTTTCAAAAGGAGAGCTATGCCAATAAGCCCAGGTAGCCAGAATCCATTTAATAATACAATTACTGCAATTATCGCCAGGATTAAACTTCGCATGTTAATTGATTCTAGTTGCTTGTATTTATTTGTTTTGATGTTTTTGTGGGGTATATGGTAATTTGGCCGGCGGGAAAAGAAAAGAAAAGAAAAATTGGAAGCAAAATATATGAATTGACAAATGGAAATAAGAGAAAATATTATAGCCTGTATGTACAAAAGAAAAAAGAAATAGAGAAATTAATGGTTTTGGGCTTGGTTAATAAGAAGGAAAATTTTATCAATAGATAAGTATTTCAAAAGGCTATGAAAGATAAACTTCAACAAATTAATGATAATGAATGGAGCCTGCCGAAAAGTGTGAGGAATGGGATGAAAGTAGATGCGAAGATTTTTGCAAATGAATTAGTCATGAAAGAAATTGAACCTGAAGCTGTTGAACAATTAACAAATGTTGCAATGCTGCCAGGGATAATTCAGCCGGTGTGTGGCCTCCCGGATATGCATTGGGGCTACGGCTTGCCAATGGGGAGTGTTGCGGCTTTTGATTCAAAAGAAGGAATTATTTCTTCGGGGCTTTGTGGTTTTGATATTAATTGTGGCATCAATTCAATAAGGACAAACCTTACAATGGAGGAGTTGAAGCCTAAGTTAAATGAGCTTATACAGGAGCTATATGACAGGGTTCCCGTGGGTGTAGGGGCTAAAGGTAAGCTGAGACTAAGACCTAATGAACTGGATGATGTCCTGAAAAGAGGCGTCAACTGGGCGGTTGAAAATGGTTATGGTATTAAAAAAGATATTGAGGCAACTGAAGAAAGGGGTTGCATGGAAGGTGCGGAGCCTGCGTTAGTTTCAGATCTTGCTAAAAAAAGAGGACTGCAACAATTGGGAACATTGGGTGCAGGAAACCATTTCCTTGAGATTCAAAAAATATGCAAGGTGCATGATAGTGAGTATGCGGAAAAGCTAGGTTTGAAGGAAGGACAGATAATGGTGATGCTTCATTGCGGTAGCCGTGGTCTGGGGCATCAAGTTGCTTCAGACCATCTTAAGCTACAGGAGAAAGCAGTTAAGAAGTATGGTATAAAGTTGCCGGACAGGCAGTTGGCATGCGCCCCGGCAGATTCAAAGGAAGGACAAGATTATTTTAAGGCCATGCAGTGCGCCGTCAATTATGCTTTTGCAAACAGGCTTGTGATGACACATTGGATAAGGGAAGCTTTTGAGAAGGTTTTTAAGAAAGACTGGGAAGATATGGAGATGCATACAGTTTATGCCATCGCCCATAATATAGTGAAACTGGAGGAAATTAATGGCAGGGAGATGTATATACACAGGAAAGGCGCTACGAGGTCTTATCCAGATAAGCCGGTTATTATAGCGGGAAGCATGGGGACAAATTCTTTCATTTGCAAAGGGACAGATACCGCGTTAGAAAAGACATTCGGCAGCAGTTGCCATGGAAGCGGGAGGGCCATGTCAAGGAATGAAGCCATAAGGAGCTTTAAAGGAGAAGATATACAAAAACAGCTTTTGGAAAGGGGCATAGTAAGCAAGGCAACCCACCCTAAGTCGTTGGCGGAAGAAGCGCCGTTGGCTTATAAGAATGTGATTAATGTTGTTGATACTGTGCATGATGCAGGGATTTCAACAAAGGTTGTGGAGCTTGAGCCGCAGGGTGTGATTAAGGGGTAATTGTTTGCCCCATTTGTTTGATTTTTTCTGAAAAACCAATGGTTACCGGGGCTTGCGCCAGAAACGTGACAGGGAATTTTATGAATTAATTTTCTTTATTATATATTTATCACTAAATTATATAATTTTAGTGCGAATTCTAAGGGTGAGAGAAGATAAAAAACAGCAATATACCAGAACATTTATATATCAGTATCGTTAAAAGTATACCAACGTATTAAAATTGTTATGCACGAGGAATATGAGGTGAAAAGATGAAAGGAAAAATAATGGTACTGGTGGCCGTAATGGCTATGTTGGTGGCAAGCTTTGCTATTGCTGATGCAAGGGAAGCTGAAACCACCGAAGGAGAGTCAGGAACTCTTGACTTGAATGAAGATGCAGGCAGTTATGAAGTAACTGGCGGAGATGTGACTGAGATTAATCTGTCAACAGATGCGAGCACATCAAGATGGCAGGGTTTCTTCGGTAACACTTCAGCAACACTTGCACTTGGTCTTGGATCAAGCATAATGTATGACTTCGGTCAGCAGGATGTTACTGCGGTTTATGCAACTGTTAACGAAGGATTGGATTTTTCAGCTCTTGAAGCTGTTGATGCAGAAGAAGTAGATAACATATGGAGCTTTACAGATGGAAGTGACAGGGCACAGTTCGTGTTTAATGAAACAATGACCCAAGACGGTATTGATGATGTTGCTTCATTGCAGAATGGAAACTTCCAGAGCTTCGTTACAGCAACAGAAGCTATCCCAAGCGTTAAAACGGAGTTTGCTTTTGGAGCTGTAGTAGACAATGATGGTGCTGAAGGTTTTAATGGAAACATCTACAACTATGAGCTAATGGTTCCAACAGAAGACAGCACTGAAACATACTACTTTTTCATGAGAATTTAATCTCATGATTAGTTTTTCTTTTTTTTTCTTTTCTTTGTTTTCTAGTGATTGCTTGCGAGCATTGTTTTTTCTTGAGAAGTATATAAAATGTGTAATTAGTAATTAGAAAAATTTATATATAAACTACATGCCTTTTTTACTGTTTACTTGCTTAATTAATTTGTTAATCAATTAATTGATTGGGAAAGAAGGGGGAAATTAATTTGAAGGGAAGAGCTTTTGGAGTTTTGGCTGTTTTTTTGGTTTTGTTGTCTGTAAATTTAGCTGTTGCGCAAGACCAGGTTATAGTAAATTCAAGGGACTGGCAGGATATTTATTCTGGAATGATATATTCAGGGCTGGAGGGTATCGACGGGAGTTACCCGATTGAGGAAACCAGGGCTCAGCTACTTCTAAGAACACTGGATAAGAGCAAAGAAGAAGTGTTGCTTGTGCAATCAAACAGGCCGGTATTGGGAGGTTTTCAGGGGAGACTTTCGGGGGAAGGCTTTGATGTCAGTCTGCTGGAGTATGATGACAGTATTAATCTGGAGCTTGCTAGGAGGATTAATTCAACAGGTTTTATTGTGATGGATGAGAGATACCCTTATAATGCAATTTCTATAGCGCCTTATGCAAGTCTGAAGAATTATTATGTAATGTTTGCAAATGAAGATAATATACAGGAAGTTGTTGAAATTATTGAAGAGGAAGGGGCAGAAGAACTTATTGTATATGGGTATGTTGACAGACTGGTGAGCGATGAACTTGAAATATTTGATCCTGAAGTGATAAATGAAGGCAGTAAATTCAGGAATAATTTGATAATAGTAGAAATGTTTTTGGAGGAAAGGCAGAGCTCCCAGTTTGTTCTGACAGATGGCAGCTTTATAGAGCCACAGTTTTTCAGAAGCTCAAACCCGGTGGTGTTCATAGGTAGGACTAACACGCCGGATTCCACATTAGATTTCCTCAGGGATTCTGAAATTAAGCATGGGATACTTATAGGAAATGAGTTGGTGGATCTTGCATCTGATCTTAAGGATAGGGCTGATATGCAGATAATGGTGAAGTTCGCAAAAGGAATTAACCAGGAGCAATATACTCTGGATATAATACAATTGCCTTCCCCGGATTATAATCCTGTAGTAAGTGAAGTGATGTATAATACGCTTGAAAATGAGTTGGTGGTTACCGTTGAAAACCTGGGGGAAACACCAGTGATGTTTACAGGGTCTTATAACATAAGAAGAGATAATGAGACAATTGAAACTGTAGGGGATGATGAGGTTATATTTTTAGCTGGAGGAGGCAGAATAACTGAAACTTATGCAGTGGATGTTGATGAAGAAGGGGTAATGGATGTTGAATCAAACATAATTTATGGAGAAGATACGGAATCCCTTGAAAATATGAATGTGCAGACACTGCCGCTTGATTTTATTGAGATAATTGATAATTCTGAAGTGGAATTAAAAGACATCTATTATGACAGGAGCATAAACAGGTTCATAATAAGCATAAAAAACACAGGGGAAGTGACGGCTTATGCAACCGCTTATTTTGAAGATCTGATAATAAATGACAGGCCTGAAAGGGTTGGAACTGACCAGATAATAACCCTTGCACCAGAGGAAACAGGAGAATTGAGAATAAGGGTGGATCTTTCACCGCTGGACATTGAAGAAAATCCAATGATTAATGTGAATATAAGGTATGGTGCCCAGGAGAATATACTATTGAAAAGGTTGGAAGAGCAGACCGAGCTTGTGGTTAAGGCGATAGATGAGAGGATAATCGCTGTAGGGGCAGGAATTGTATTACTGGTGGTGTTTGTATGGTTCTTATTAAAAAGGAAAAAGAAAAAAAGCCATAAGAAAGGTCATAAGAAAAGCCATGGAAAAACCCATGATACAGAAAAAGGAAGACATGGTGAAGCACATCATCATCATCCACCGCCGCCTAAAAGAAGGGAATAGAAAAACCTTATTGACATTCTGAAAATTTTAGTGGAAGTATGGTAAAAAACATAAACTATATAAGCTAAGTTACATATTACCACTTGTGGAGCCAAAAATAA
>CAYOOQ010000041.1:0-9317 GCA_964405675.1 uncultured Methanosarcinales archaeon
AAACCATTGCACTATACATCTTATAGCTAATGCTTAACCAAACATCAGGATTTTGTTATGCACTTGTATCAGTTAATATGGTGCCAGAAATGCTTTAGGTATTGATAGGATTTTACGTTTTCAAAACCTGGTTTAAGTCATTTCATGAATGCCAATTATGACAAGGATTAAATTTATCGCCAGCCAAAGGAGTAGGACAATGACATAGCTTCCGAATGTAAGCAGGCTTAACCCTATTTGAAGAAATTTAAACCAGCCTGAAAACAACGTAGCCAGTATCAGTATAAAAAACATTCTTTCCCACTTCATCTTCAAAACCCTGATTTTCCTTTAGCTTTTTCTGCTTAATAATCTTTTAAGGAACTTTTTATGGGGAATTCATTTTTCTAAATTAATCTTTTGATTTTTATCTTTGCATGACTCCTTTGGCAGATGTAAGTTTTCATGAGGATTCGTAAGCTTCAATGTCTTGCACAAAGTGAAGTACAAAGGGCCCATTAAAAAGTATGATAACTGCATCCATGAAGGGGCATGAATACAATTGCAAAAAGGAAGGCCTTGGTATACTGCTGTTGTGATGTTTTGAATATTAAAATAATGGTATCCTATGGTTTCAACAGTTATCAGAGCTATCCAGTAAAAGATGCTGAATAAAGCAAGCTTTTTCAGGAAATTACCCTTTATGTACCGCTCAAAATTTGAGAATAAAAAGTAGGCTCCAAACAACCCTGCAGACCATGCAAAAAGAGGGAATGAATTAAGTCCAAAAATTGTAAACATTTTTGTGTTGTAGCCATAATAATCATTTGCCAAAATTACCCAAATAACTGCAATGAAAGTTGAAAGGTAAAGATGATAAAACCCATCTTCTCTGAAGGTCAAGTAAAGGTAAAGATAAATTAAGAAATAAACAACTAACATAAAGGCATCGGGCCTGAAAATACCCAGAAGTGAGATTATCAGTATGTATAATATCTTATCAGCCAGCATGACCCGTGCTCTTAAAGATAACAGAGTGTAACCAGATTTAAACTTACCAATATTTTTCTTAAATCTATTATCTGTGAATATTTTAAGCATCAAGACACGGCATAGTCACTGGAATATATAATGGTTTAGTTTATTTAAAATTTCAGCGAGATTTTCAATTCCAAAATTTTTGTGATTTAGCCTATTCTTAGTATTGCTAATATCGTCCTGTTGTTAATAGTACTACTTACAAGTAAGTAATTTAGAAAACTTTATAAATGTGCTTTTACTCATACAAAATCTTATGAAGCAAAAGGAATTAGAAAGATTAGTAAAACAATATTCAAGCGAAGGTATGCTGAATCATCCTGATGTCGTTTTAGATATGCACAGAAAATCAAAAAAGATGAATGATGAAATTCCTGGTTCAGAATTACAAAGAAATCTTAATCACTATAAGGTTCTCCCGCTTTTTGGACAATTACAAATTTTTGAGCATAGTATCCAGCATGGCACAGTATCCGCGGAAGACAGGACACGGCTTGAGAAGCTTGAGAATCTTTACCAAAAATTACATTTTCAAAAGCCATATAATCAAATAATTGCAAGTGACTTGGAAAACAGGCACAAGAAACTTCTGAGGTTTGATCCAAGCAAACATTCTAATGATTTTTTAAAATATCTCCTGATACAAAATGGGGCTTGCTACGCCGATAAAAGGAAACTTGATGAGATAGTGAGTAATTTTTTTATTGATACTATACTTGCAACATCGCATATTTGCGCAGTAACCAAAAGCAGCATGGGCTTTCCTGAAGGAGAGGAAATGAGAAAAATCCAGTCAAAGCAAAAGCATAATAATCCAGTCATGGCAGTCGGGAAGTACATGGTTTGTGTAGATAAGAAAAACGATTTAGCACTGGCAATTGACCATTATAGTTTTGGAGATTATCATAGCAGGCACATTGATGATTGGGTAAATGCCAATAAGATTTCAGATTTTGCTTATGGTCCTGCTGCTGCAATGTTTCTGGCAAAAAAATTGGACATAAGTAAAATAATTTATTGCGATCTGGAGACTGAAGAGTTTGCAAGTAAATGTGGTGTAAAACGCCAGACTGTCTTTAACAGGACAGAGAAAACCAGTAAGAAAAATGATGGCAGGAAAGCCGGAATAATTGCTGTTCCCGATAATTCTGTAGGTGTCTGGACCCATGCCCATTCAATATTTAATAATCGTGATGGAAGAAACATTACTCTTGATTACGAACCACTTTCCATTGATAAACTTGAAAGCAGATTCAAGAGCATTTATAACGAAACCTATGATAATGTAAGCCGGAACAAAAGATTGGATCATAAGCAGATTGCAAAAATGAGAATATTAGAGAGATTTTCGGCAATGACCACCATATTAAGGATAGCTGAAGATTCATATCTTACCCACAAGAGTTTCAGGTCGATGAAAAACCAATACAATACTTTAATTGACACAATAAGAACAAAGAATTTCAACTTCTATTTGCCTTACGCAAAATAGCTTAACCATACTGTTATAGAAAAAGAAACCGCCATTCCCACAAATTTGATGTTTAATGAGAATAGCTTGTTGTGATAAAAAATTAAAATTAATTATTTTTTTCTTTTCATGGCGTTTACCGCTGCAGTCAATCCGGCTCCAACAGCTGCACCTACGCTTGCGGCAATTACTGCGGCCTTTTCAGGATTCTGCTTTGCATATGCTTTTGCCTTTTTTTCAGCCTGTGCATACTTTTTCTGCAAATTCTCAATCTCTTTTTTAGCAGCTGCTTGAGCCTTCTGCACACTTTCCTGTGTCTTTGTTTTAGCCTTTGTGGCAGTCTTCTTTACAGCCGCCTTTGGTGATGCTTTCAGCGTCGCTTTTGACGCTGGTTTCTTGGTACCCTTAACACTACTGCTCTTTTTAGCAGTAGTTTTTCCACCGGTCTTGGTGGTTTTCTTTGCAACTTTTTTTGTTGTCATTTATTTTTCACCCTTTTTTTTAATTGAAACTCTCATAATTAAAGCAATGAGCATAAATACAATTCCAAACACCAATGTCGACCATCCATAGCTTATCTGGAGGTATTCCTTAGCCAATAGTATTACAGATATTATAACAAAAGCAAGACCTGCCAGGAATAACATATAACTTACTATAAAATGGCTCAACCTTTTGGTCATTTCATAAACCGAATCTGAAATCGTCTCAAGAAAACTTTGGAACATTTTCTTACTTGTAGTGTAAATGAAATCGATACCCATCGACTTCATGAACCCTTCGCCCATTCCATCATCTTCTTTCTTTGCCATATAATGTACATAAGATTATCTAGTATATAAATTTATTCCTTGAAGCCGGACGAATGATGGATGTTTCTGTCCGAATCAATTATTATTGCTTCAGTTTTATCAAGTGAATTAATCAATTGCAGCCCATCTTCAGCACCCATGACAAAAATTCCTGTTGCCAGGGCATCAGCTTCCAGAGCGGTTTTTGCCTTTACTGTTACGGATATTGTTTCGTTTGCCGAGTATCCTGTTTTTGGATTTACAATGTGGTGGAAGCTTTTTGACTCATCAAAATACCTTTCATAATTGCCAGAGGTTGCAACCGCCATATCCTTAATCTGAAAGTTCATAAGAAAACCACCATCAGGATCCTTAACAGCCATCCTCCATTGATTGTTGTTTTTTTCACCCAGAGCATACAGATCTCCGCCGGCATTAATCAAGGCAGATTCAATACCATATTTTTTCAGCTCTTCAATTGCTTTGTCTACTGCGTAACCTTTTGCAATCCCACCAAAAGTTAATCCCATTGATTTGTTTTCAAGTTGAACATGGCTGTTATTTACTATAATTTTAGAATAATTCACAAGCTGAAGAGTTTTTGAAATCTCATCAGGAGTAGGCGGTCTCCCTCTATTATCAAATGATTCACTATATAAATCAAGTATTGGCTGGACTGTTATGTCAAAACTCCCTTCAGTAAGCTCTGAATAATATAACCCTTCCTGTAACACATAAATAAATTCATCGCTTGCATTAATCTGCCCTTCCCGGTTAAGAACACTTGTTTCTGAAGTGTTTTCGTATATCGTAAACTTATCTTCAACTTTCCCAATAGCATCAAATGCAATATCAAAAGCTTCTCTGGCGGCATCCCTATCATCAGCAAAAAGGTTTATTGTTATGTAGGTACCCATCATTTCCCTGCTTTGCTCAAATTCATTGAGATTATTGCATCCTGAAATCAATAGCATTGAAAAGACTAATGCGGCTACCATAAAAACAAGCATAAATAAATGATTGTACTTCTTTTCACATTTAGGTGTTTTAGGAATCATTTTAGGATTTATTTTATTTGTACAATTTGACAAATTCATTTACCCCGTTGAAAAAAACAAATATAAAAAGGTTGCTATAGTTCTTCCATGTTCATCTTCTTTTCTATTGTTTTATGATTAGCACTTCACAAGCATACATTTATTCTTCAATTAGGTCATTCTTTGATTTTGATAAATTTTTTAAAGGCATAGTTATGACTCTTTTGTATGCTTGGGTTAAAGAGAGGTGTTGCAATTAAAAACACCAAGAAATCTGCCGGAATCAAAATTATTACTGCTGATATTCCTAATGAGCTGGTGATTCCCCTAAGGCAGCACATAGGCAAGGAAGCCAAAGCAGTTGTCAAAAAAGGAGATTATGTAAAAAAATACCAATTGATTGGTGAGGCCGATGGTAATATATCTGCGAATATACATGCCTCCAGTTCAGGGGAGGTCATTGCTGTTGAAAAAAGGCCTACAGCCCTTGGAAATATTGATTGTGTAGTTCTTAAGACTGATAAAAAGGATTTCGGTGAAGGCTTTTGCACTTCTGGTTCTAATATTGACACAATCAGAACAGCAGGCATAGTTGGAATGGGTGGTGCGTGCTTCCCCACACACTTCAAATTAAAATCCGGAAGCAGTTGTGACACATTCATACTTAACGGCTGCGAGTGTGAGCCTTATCTGACAGGGGATCTCAGGGTTATGATTGAAAATGGGCAAGAGGTTATCGAAGGCTTCAAAATCCTTATGAAAACTGCAGGCATCAACAAAGGAATAATAGGTGTTGAAAGCAAAAAAGCTTATGAAAGCCTCAAGGAAATTGTTGATTTACATGATGATATTGAAATAAGATTGCTTAAGGCTAAATATCCGCAGGGGGCTGAAAAAATGCTCATATACTCTTTGACCGGTAAAATTGTTCCCTGTGGCAAGCTACCTGGAGATGTAGGAGTCATAGTCAATAATGTTTCAACAGCAAAAGCCGTTTATGATGCTTTAAATGGCATCCCGCTTGTGGAAAGAGTAGTTACAGTTTCCGGACAAACCAATAACCCACGGAATCTTCTGGTGAGAGTAGGCACAAAGTTTAGTGATCTTATCCAGGAAAATTATGAAAAGGTAATAGCTGGCGGACCCATGATGGGAACAGCGATCAGTGACCTTAATGTCCCGGTTACTAAAGGAAATGGTGGAATAACTCTTATGAAAGAAGATAAAACTTCTTATGAGAATTGTATTAGGTGCAGCAGCTGCATAGAAGCTTGCCCCATGAATCTTATGCCTGCAAGGCTTGCCAATTACTCGGCCCTTGGAATGTATGATAAAGCAGGTGAATTTTACCTTAATGATTGTTTTGAATGCGGCACTTGTGCTTACGTATGTCCCTGCCGTATACCCATAGTCCAACTTATAAAAACAGCAAAGCATGAGGTGAAGAATGCAGATAAGTAGTTCACCCCATATTAATGGCCCACAAACCAAAAATTACATTATGGGTATGGTTATACTTGCGCTGACACCTGCAATGGCCGCTTCCATTTATTTTTTTGGAACTGATGCCTTATTGATTATTCTGACTGCAGTAATTTTTTCATGGATTACTGATATTCTTATGCAGAAATTAAC
The DNA here is from genome assembly GCA_964405675.1 of uncultured Methanosarcinales archaeon. GTDB lineage: Archaea > Nanobdellota > Nanobdellia > Woesearchaeales > DSVV01 > CAZBGG01. The sequence continues at coordinate 5,952 of CAYOOQ010000041.1, forward strand.
GGAACAAAAGCAGGGCCTGTTTAATCTTTCTTCTATATTAACGGGCATTTTGCTTGCTCTTATCCTTCCTCCCACAGTACCATTATGGATACCTGCTTCAGGTTCATTTGTAGCGGTTTCAGTGGGAAAATATATGTTTGGGATAGGCAACAGTATCTTCAACCCTGCGTTGCTTGGAAGGGCTTTTCTGGTAGTTTCATGGCCTGCGCTCATGTCAGACTGGATTGCGCCTGATGGTGTGACCCAAGCTACACCTTTGGCGAAGGGAGTGGTGGAAAACTCACAAGGCCTTAATCTATCATTGTTTTTAGGGGATGTAGGTGGTTGCATTGGTGAAACTTCTGCTTTGGCAATACTTATTGGGGGGATTTTTCTAATAGCAATAAAAATAATTGATTGGAAGATTCCTGCTGTATACATCGGCTCATTTTTATTATTAACACTAATCTCCGGCGGAGACCCTTTGTTCCACCTGATGGCAGGAGGACTTTTGCTAGGGGCATTTTTTATGGCCACTGATTATGTAACCACTCCTTTGAGCAGCAGGGGAAAGATATATTTCGCCCTTGGATGCGGATTACTAACTTTCCTCTTCAGGTTTCATTCATCAATGCCTGAAGGTGTTATGTATTCAATATTACTGATGAATGCACTTACCCCACTTATTGATAAAATAACCATACCCAAGCCATTTGGCTACAGGAAAAAAAATGCTGTCAATCAAAATAATTAAAGAGTTGAAACTTAAGCAGATAATGATTTTAGTAACTGTTGTCATAACAGCTGTAACCCTGCTTATTTTCGCCCACAATCACACACAACCCATAATTGAAATCAGGCAGCAGGAAATGATTGATGAATGGATGCGAAATATTTTTCCAGACTTAGAGGTTGCTAAAGAGATTGCAATAGAGGAGCATGATGATTCCGGAAAATCTCTTTTTTATAAAATATTAGATGTTGACGGTAATCTTATAGGATATGCCGCAATAACAAAAGCATTCGGCTATCAGTCAGACGTTGAAGTGCTTGTGGGTTTTACACAAGATAAAAAACTAAAAGAAGTTATCATACTAAATGAAGGTGAGACTCCAGGACTAGGATCACAGATTAAGGATGCCGGTTTCAGGGAGCAGTTTACAGGACTAGTCGACAAGGAGGATGCAAGACTGGTGGAGGAAGGTGGCAATATTGATGCCATAAGTGGTGCAACTGTTTCATCAAAGGCGGTTGTTGAAGGAGTAAGAGAGGCATTTGAGCTGATTGACAGGAAATGAATGATTAATATGGGAAAAAAAGAAATTTTCATTGAGCCTTTATTCAGGAAAAACCCTATATTTGTGCAATTACTGGGGTTATGCCCTAGTTTGGCGGTCACAAACAGCTTTGAAAATGCTCTGGGGATGGGGGTTGCAACATTTTTTGTCTTATTAATGTCAACCCTTGTTGCTTCATTACTTAAGAATGTAATATCGAAAGAAATAAGAATTCCTGCTTTTATAGTAATTATCGCTGGTTTCGTCACTCTGGCCAGCATGTACATGGAGGCTTTTTTCCCGGCATTACACGGAAATTTGGGCGTCTATGTACCATTGATTGTTGTTAATTGCCTTATACTCGGTAGAGTCCTTTCGTTCTCTTATAAAAACACTCCCGGTGATTCCATTGTTGATGCCCTTGGAACCGGGGCAGGGTTTGCCGGAGGCCTTTCTCTAATAGGCATTCTGAGAGAGATTCTTGGAACAGGTGGATTGGTCTTGTTTGAAAATACTATATTCACCCTTTCAATCCCAAATTTTCATATAATGATATTGCCCCCTGGTGCTTTGATTATCACCGGTCTTATTTTAGCATCCATCAAATATGGCGGAAGAATTCTTGAAAATAATAAAAATAAGATAAACAAGATGAATGAAAGGGAATTAAGTAATATTGAAGGGGGTGCCAAATAATGGATGCATTCCACTTAATAATAAGCGCGATTTTTGTTAATAATGTAATCTTGATACAATTCCTTGGTATGTGCCCTTTTTTCGGGGTTTCCGGAAGACTAAGAACTGCTCTTGGCATGAGCGCTGCAGTTATACTGGTAATGACTCTCGCATCGGCCATCACATGGTTTTTGTACTGGTTTTTCCTTGACAGATTTGGAGTGGAATATCTTGAGATAATCTTATTCATTTTCGTTATAGCATCTCTTGTGCAAATCCTTGAAATCCTGATGAAAAAATATCGCCCATCACTGCATAAATCATTAGGGATATTCCTCCCCCTCATTACAACAAACTGTGCGATACTTGGTGTGGCATTTTTGAATATTATAAATGAATATACTTTTGTTTCAAGCGTAACGTACGGCTTAGCATCCGGTATTGGGTTCATGATCGCGTTGCTTTTGATGGCTGGCATCAGGGAGAGACTGGAGCTTGGTGCTGTACCAAAAGCATTTAAGGGCGTACCAATAGCGTTCATTACAGCCGGAATAATCTCGTTGGTATTTTTGGGCATGGGAGCTTTTTTGAGATGAACTGAACCTGATTGAAATAAGTTAAAATTAATTAAATTAAAAAAATTTAAACATATTAAACATAGTTAAGCAAATTGAACAAATTAATGCGACTGGATTTAAATTTAGGACAAAATTGATATAAAATGTGGACAATATTGTTTATAATTGCGGCAATAGCCTTGTTTTTCGGGCTGATAATCAGCTTGCTAAGCGGGGAAGAAAAGGGTTTACGCAAAAAGATAACAGAAGCCCTGCCGAATAATAACTGTGGTGCATGCGGTTACCCCACTTGTGAGGAATACGCGAAAGCCATTGAAAAAGACAGCTCATTGGTTGGCAAATGTGTCATAGCTACAGATGAATCTAATGAAAAGCTTAAACAACTATTAGGTGTTGATGTTAAGATAAGCAAAAAGACAGCAAAAGTTCTGTGTGAAGGAAAGAGTGAAAAATATGCAGAGTATCATGGCTACAAAAGTTGTGCAGCAATGAAGCTGTTTAGCCCTTTCAAATGCCCTAAGATGTGCATGGGATTTGGTGATTGCAAGAGGGCTTGCGATTATGATGCAATATCAATTGAAAATGGAATAGCCTCAATTGACAAGAATAAATGTGTTGGTTGCGGCAAATGCGAGAAAGCATGTCCAATTCATATCATAAAGAACGTTGCAAAAAGAAAAGCCTACATCAAATGTAGTGAAGGGAAAAATTCATGCAAAAAGGGCTGCACCGGCTGCGGGCTGTGCGTCAATCACTGCCCAAGCAAAGCAATAGACATGCAGGGAAAGCTTGCAGTGATAGATGAGGAGAAATGTACCGGCTGCGGGATTTGTGTCAAGAAATGCCCTCGAAAGGTT